>NZ_JBQSXG010000163.1:0-6215 GCF_052378005.1 Psychrobacter sp. AOP31-B2-9 | reverse complement strand
AACAGCTTTGGCGATAAACCCTTGCCGTCTATCGACTCGGGCGGTGAAACTGATTGTACAAAAATATATGCAAAAATGATAAATCAGGTTTTAGAAATCAAACAACTGTGAAAATAAATTATATAGACTATCCTTGGGTAAGATATATCAAATAATGTACTAATTGGTCAGTGATATGTAACGCTACAACCCGACCATTTTGGTGATAATCGCATAATGGTCTTCGAACATCATGGTAGCGTCTAGCTCTGCCAGCGGTAGCCAAAATGCTTTGGCAGCGTCATCACCACCTTTTACTTTTGGCAGACCTTTTGGATCGTTTTTAAGTTGAAAGTAAAACGCTTGGGTAATCGTGCGGCCACGTGCCGAGCGATATGGGTCGTCAAAAGTATGCTGACTGTGACAAGAGCCACGTAATACTGGTTCAGGAACTTTGAGACGAGTTTCTTCACGCAGTTCACGGATACAAGCGTCAAACAATGTCTCTTTTGGGTTTAAAAACCCACCCGGCAGCGCCCATAATCCACGCCCTGGCATGCTACGGCGCTCTACCAACAAGATATGACCCGACTGTACAATCAACGCATCAGCCGTCATAAAAGTCGGTGGATAGGGAGCTGATTCCCACTGCCTTTTGTACTTGTCGATGAAATCTGCTTCTTCATGTAGCTGTTGGTATTTAGCCGTCTGTTTGAAGTCATTCAATACATTACGAGTAGATTCAGGCGTGCGCTCAGGTGTCGGCGTAGCGCCCATCAAATAACTATCTCGGATAGGCGTCGCCGATAGGTTGTGATAATTGGGCACTGATACCGAATCCCAGTTAGGAAACAATGACAAGTAGTATGATGAGCTGTCTTTTGAATGACCAATCAGGCCGATATCGCTCTGCAAATCACCAGTGACAGATTTTACGCCCGCTTGCACATACTGTAGCCAGCGTGTGTCGTTGTAGAGCGCATCATCTAGACCAACGCAATGAATACGTGCTGCTTCCTCTGCTGAGTAAGCGTCTTTGATCATCGTTGCACGTTCAGCAACGCTAAATGGATTGCGCAAGCTACGAGGCAGGTTGGCTGAGCCAATGAGCATAATCACTTCATCCGAGCGTTTTAATGCTTCGTCGATGACCGCTTTGTGTCCACGATGGAACGGCTGGAAACGACCAATAAAAACCAAATAACGATAGTGCTTATTGTTTTTAGTCAAACTCTGCTCTGATGATTCACTCATGTCCGCCAACTTCCTGCTTTTTATATTTTATGGGTAAAAACAACTTAGTGACCTCAATACTGACACAGCCTATGACTTGCTGACAAGTGTAAAGATGTTTGGTGCGGTATAACCACCAATGATTGTATAACGAAACACCATAAACATAGCTAAAATGTTAATTGGAATGTTTTTTGATCCACGCCGTCACTGTCGGCCAAATCTCTGTAGCCGCATTACGGCTAACCATGATGCGGCTGTGCGTATAGTCATCTAAATCGCCATTACTGCGCGAGTACTCTCGAAAGACGTTATCAGAATTCTTAAAGTCATCAAAAAGCTGCCGACAGCCATAGGCAGGGGAAATAAATTTATCTCCTTTAGCGCTGATGGCGTAGACAGGTATTGTGATATTTGGCATCTGTTGTCGATAGTCCAAAGGCTCATCACCACCATTTGTACCACTGCTAGGCTGGTTAAACGTACTTTTTTTAATAAAACTGCTGTTAAAGTTTTGTTGTAGGTTCCAGTCGTACCACTGGCGCATCGTATAGTCGCTTTCGTCACAGGTGCCCATCTTTAATTTTTTGGCAGGGATACGGCCAAGCAGTCGCGTGAGTGTTTTGGCGGCAATAATTTTTGCATGGCTAATCGGTTTTGATGCTGCGCCATAGGCTTGGCAGGCAAACATGCTGATGCTGTTTATTTTATCGATATAGTATTGGTTCTGAATCAGAAACATAATCAAACCAATACCGCCACCGCTGTGTGTGATGCAATGCAAATTATCGAATTTTAATTCATCAAAAAAGTAACGAAAAGTGGCTTCGTAATCATAGGTGGCAACGGTTTCGAAATTGAATTTTTCTTTGGGCGTTGAGCTGCTACCATGACCGCGCCATTCCATGATGTAACAATGATGTCCAAGGCCAGCTAGATACTCAGCAATTTTGAGACAGGTTTGTTTGTCTGAAAATGTCCCGTGCGTTAGAAATATGTTTTGTGGCTTTATTACAGAGGTATTTGTGGTTAGCGTATCAGTGACTGTGTTAGCTATTTTGCTATCGACAATTTTCCAAACAGCGATTTGTTCGCCATCTTTGGTGGTCACTAGGTTTAGCGTTTGTGTCATCATAAACGAGCTCTCTTAAACTCAAGGGTGGTGTTCTAAAAAGTATGCTGGCATCAGACATAGCCATAATTGACATAGAAGAATACCAAATCAAACACCTTAAAGTGGTTATCAAACTTCTTTGAGAAGCAGCAGGTCTTTCGAACGGCTCGTCGCAATCGGTGCCTAAGGCGACAGTTATTACCTTCTATGCCTACCGTATGCTGCTTGCCGATTTGTTTCTTGTCAGGCTTGAATGCGGTTATAAAGCTATCCCAGTTATCCATGCTAATAGAGCCATAGCTGACTTTCAGTTGTTTAAGACGGGCTCTTAGCTTCTTAGCTGTTTTCAGGTCACGTTTGCCCCAAACATAAGCAACAATCTCATTGGTAGCGCGGTCATAAGCATAAATAAGCCAAACTTTACGCTTCTTGCGATACACGTAAGTCCAAAACTCATCAACCTCTAAGCGTTCATAATAGCGCTTCTTAGGCGCAATCTTATAAACAGATGAGCCTATGGTGCTAAGCACTTTACCAATGCTAACTGAGGCTATAATAGCAATGTCTCTGACGCCACAGCCTCTCACTGTCATTAGCCGTATTTTATCTTCTATTCTAGAGTGACAGCCGTTATAAGTTAGGGCATGATCGCCAATAAACTGGCGTTTGCAGTCCTTACATTGATAGTTCTGCTTGCCATAGCTTTTTTTGCCGTGTATCGAAAAACTGGGACTGTGACAGTCGGGGCAATTGATCTGTATTTGTGTCTTCATAACCTCAAATATATCATCTTGCTTCGGCTGTCACCCTTCTTTTATTACTCCAGCATACTTTTTGATACACCACCAAATATTTAAAACGACAAGCCACAGTAACAAGCCGCGCGTATTTATCGCAATATCAGTTTGGTTAATGAAGGTTGTTAGCTGGCTAGCTTTTATTAATTAATGAGAGGAGTCATCAGCTAATTCAGCCTTATCCTCAACATCAACCCCTTTAATAATTTGAAATTTATCGTTTACCATCTCAGTCAGTAACGGCTCGCCTTTAGCATTGACGCGGAACAAGCCATATTGTGCCGCTTCAAATGACTTGGCATGACCTTCTTGAAAGAAAAAAGCATTGGTCGCCACTTGCACGCTACCGTTACGGATGCGGTAATGAATAGCCAACTCATTGACAGCTAAACTATTAAGGTCATCTCGGCTATTGGTTTTGGCTAAACGCACAAATTGTCCAACATTGTTGCTATCGGTTTTGACGATTACATAGCCGTCACTTGGTTTATAGATTCGAAAATCTGGCTGCAAGCTTTCTAAACTCTCTAAGTTTCTTTCACGCGTTTCGGGTCGCAACGCTGCAAAAACATCAGGCTCTAGCGCATAACTGAGGGTCATATAATCGCCTTGCATAAAGCCGCGCGGATCAACAGGGGCAAGCGCTAATAATACCGTATCGCCAGTGGCAAGATGGGTTTCGTATTTGTTGATATTCATCATCATCAAGCCCAATACCAGCGCCAATCCAAGAAGGGCAATAACAATCATGACTGCCGGTTTTTGTAGCCAATGCATGGTCGGCGATGTTTCTTTAATTAAACGCTTGGTCAGAATTTTATCTTTCATGATAGGCGCTCCTGATGATCGTTGGCGCTCGATTTTATATTTGCAAGATAGCCTTTAATAAGCGTCCAACGCATAAGTAATAGCGCGATACTGATGACCAGCATGGAGACGGATTTGACCAATAAAGACGTATCGAGCTGGTAGTAGTACCAAAAGATATAGCTGACCAACGCCACAATACCAAACCCTAGCAATAGGCGCTGACTATTGGCGACAGCAATGATGATAATTAAACTGGTTGCCAATAAGCCTGAGACGTAAATCGACATAACGCCAAGTATGGCAATAGTGCAACCAACGATAATTCCTGCTGCTGATAGGAAACTGACTTGATAGCGTTTGAGAATTAAAGCAGCACCATAGAGGCTAGCAATAATGAGCAGCCCTTGGGCTAAATAATAGTTGTAGCTGAAAGCCGTACTATAACTGTCAAAGCTATTTCCATATTCAGCCGCGATAAAGTACACAGAAACGCACAACAGCATCAGTGTACTGGCATAGCCAATTGCTTTGATAGGGTCAAAAATGGTCGCTTGCCAGTCGATAGAAACGGACTGTAATAGGCGATAACGTTGTAAATTACTGATAACAACAGTCAGTGCCAACAATCCCAAACTGATCTCAGGCAGATGATAGTAGTTAAGTAAATAAACCACGCAGCCCAAAGCAACCAAGCTACTTAGTATGCGGTAAATAAAGTTCGGCACGATGAAGGTCATACTGCTTTGAAACAATAAAAATAACCATATAGCAAAGGGGTGCTCAATATCACCGCTAATTAATGCGTACGCCACATAGACTTGTCCAGCTACGCTAATCGTAAAGGCTAAGCTGTTTAAAAATATACTACGGCGAAGGTGTTTATTTTTAAATAAGATAAAGCCAGCAATATTTAATACCATGCCCATGACAAAGTTCGCTATCGCACTATCGAGTACGCCAGTATTTTCTAGCAATAAGGTTAAAAAACCGATAAAAAATAGACTGGCGAGAATGCCGCTAAAACCAAAGAATACTTGTATAAACCAAGGGTTATGGTCTTGAGGGTCATTATTAACGGTTTGGTCGGTCTGAGCATCATTATCAATAGCATTTGCATCAATAAGTCCAAGCTGTTGTAGCTGTAAAAGAGTAGTGTCTGGGTGTTTATGGTCTATGTCACCTCTGGCTACCGTACTTGGCACACTGTTTTCGTGATTTAAACGAGCAACCTTACGTAGCCACATCACCGCTGCTGAACTCATTGCAATCAGCAACAGCGCTAAAGTTAGAAGCCCACCCGCATCGAAGTCATCTAATAGCCATTCTCCTACCCAAAACATCACCACGGTAATGATAGAAAATGACAGATAAGTGAGCATCAGCAAATCGATTCGACGTTGATAAAATTGCCAAAGCATAAAGCCGCACCAGCCAAGCCAAGATATAACAGAGATAAGCGTAGCTAAGCGATTGCCACCCTCGAAGACAGGGAAAACCGCTAGATAGGTAATAAAGCAAGTACTGAGTAGACCGACGATATAAGTGCTCCAGTGTAAGCTGGATTTGGTCTGCCTTTTTGTTTTAGGAGGAATAATAGAAGTGAGGTTGGTATGGGTAGTAGCTGCTTGAAGTGTTTGCTTTTCAGTACTGATAACCCAAGTATTGAAGGCGATAAAATTAATCAGTGCTAGAAGCCATACTTGAACAACGTTTTGATAAATATGATTAATAAATGACAAATCTATCAAATCAAGATATAGCATCAGACCAGCATTTATCAGCCCAAGCCACAACAGCCACAGTGCAGGAAAACGCGCGATAACGACCCAAGGCACAATCAATACGGCCCAGCCAAAAAACAGCTGCCAGGTATCAGCGCCCGTCTGATACACCTGCCCAAACAGTGCCAACAAGCTACCGGTAATCACGCTGGCAATGAGCAGTAAAAGCTGCCGGATTAGCTGAAATTTCTGTCTAAAAGAGAGCACAACGTAAAGGGCAATCGTGATAAATAACGCCCCTTCTACCAAAGCAAATTTACCCATTTTGCCTATATTTACCCAGTTATAGGCGATAAAGAAAACTAAGGACAAGACCAGTGCTATCGTGCCAATAATGAGCAAGGCTTTATCAAAAAACGTTAGCCAAGTACGTTTGCTGGGGTAGACTTCTAGGTGAGTTGCTGCCGCCTCGGTATTTTTGAGAGGTAGAATACCTTGGTGCAGTAATTGCTCGATAGTACGCCGTGGTTGGGTCATAGTACCCTCTCATTAAAAACAGTT
>NZ_JBQSXG010000162.1:0-6266 GCF_052378005.1 Psychrobacter sp. AOP31-B2-9 | reverse complement strand
TTTATATTCATAATAACCGCCCCATTATGTTAAGGGTCAAGCACTCAATATTTTGTTATGAGCAGCCTATAAGACTGTCAACAAAGTCATGAGTGACTTTAACTCTATAGAACAGGTGACTTATGAGTACAACCATTCCCTTATCATTTTTAGATCTGGCCCCCGTACCTGAGGGTAAAACCATTGCAGAAGGCATTGCCCAAACGGTTCAAACCGCGCAACAAGCAGAAAAATCTGGCTTAAACCGCTATTGGATGGCAGAGCATCACAACATGCCTGGTATTGCCAGTGCAGCCACGTCCGTATTGTTGTCACACATTGGCAGCCAAACCCAGCGTATTCGTATTGGATCAGGCGGCATTATGCTGCCCAACCATGCCCCGCTCATGATTGCCGAGCAATTTGGCACTTTGCAAGCGCTCTATGGTGACCGTATTGACTTGGGTTTGGGCCGTGCACCTGGTACTGATGGGGCGACGTTTCAGGCGTTACGCCGTCAGATGCAGGATGCTGATCGTTTTCCTCAAGATGTGCAAGAGTTGATGTATTTTTTGGGTGATAATACTGATAACAGTCAAGTACAGGCATTTCCAGGTGCAAAATCAAACGTGCCAGTTTGGATATTAGGATCATCCACGTTTGGCGCATCGCTAGCCGCTCACCTAGGACTGCCCTATGTGTTTGCCTCACACTTTGCACCGCAAATGCTGACGCAAGCGCTTGCAACGTACCGTGAACAGTTCAAACCATCGGCTTATTTAGAAAAGCCTTACGTAATGCTCGCGGCAAATTTATTACTGGCTGATGATGATGCCACCGCGCAATACCACTTTACCTCAGCGCAGCAAAGCTTTGTACGTTTGCGCCGCGGTGAAACAGGTCAAATACCAAAGCCTACTCACGATATGGACAGTGTCTGGAGTCAAGCAGAAAAGACAATGGTAGACAATGCGTTGTCGGTATCATTTATTGGTTCTGTCGAAACCGTTAAACCAAAACTTGCTGCCTTTGTTGCCACGCACCAGCCCGACGAGCTGATTGTCACTGCCAATATTCATAACCAAGCCGCACGCCTACGTTCACTTGAACTTACAACTGAACTAAATTTGTTTACTTTACAATGATATAGGACGTTTGCATAATTATTGATACACCCTAATAAGAAGAAAACTATGGACGCTTCTACTTTTATTGGTTCATCAATATTTTTGTACATTGTCGCATTTATCGCAGTCATGTGTATCGGCGGTTATTTGACCTACCGTACCAGTCCAAAGCATAAACAACGCCGTGAAGACAAGCGTAACAATCGTCAGTAGCTTAATACTTAAGCATCAAGCTTAGGTATCGAAATCAGGTATCGGCTAACGGCATTTTCTGTTTCAGAAAAAACCTCTTTATCGTTATATGACAAAGAGGTTTTTTTAGTTGGAGCGTATCCTCAGTCTGAACATTAAATATTAAACGGACTAAACAAACACCAAACCATCTTCAGTTTGATGAGCTTTAATATCCACCTGATAAACAGCACTCAGCTGTTCACTAGTCATCACCTCATTAGGTGTCCCTTGTGCCACAATATGACCTTCATCTAACAATACTACTTCGTCCATATAACGATGAGCATGCGTAAGATCGTGCAGCACAACAAGGATACTTCTGCACTGATATCGAACCAAATCAGACAAATACTGGAACAAAAAACGCTGATGACGAATATCCAAATGATTGGTCGGTTCATCAAACATCATAATTTGAGTGTCTTGCATCAGCGCACGCACGATAGCCAAACGCTGTTTTTCGCCACCTGATAGCGTCTGTACACGAGCACCAATCAGTGAGGTCAGCTCAAAATCATGAAGTAAATTATGCGCACGGCTAATATGTTTACCATTTGGATGTTGATACCATGCCAGATTGGGTGACACGCCAAGCAAGGCATAATCCAGAACCGTTAATGGCAACTCAAATCGTTCGTGTTGTCCAACCCAAGCGATATGGCCGCGCCTGAGTATCTCAGCGATGGGCTGATCTTGAACCATGATTTGACCGGCTGTCTTAAGACCGACACCCGTATGCTGATCTAGTATCGAATGCAGCAGCGTGCTTTTCCCAGCACCATTTGGGCCAATAAAAGCAACCAGTTTTTGGCTAGGCAATGCTAGCGCGTCAATACTCAATAGTATTTTATCACCATGAGTGATGTGAATATTTTTCATGGACAATAACTGGCTAGTGTTATTGTGCAAGCTATCTTCTGTGTTTATAGACGACTCTTTTGCCGTCAAGGAAAAAGGTAAATTAAACATATGTCTCACTCATATCAACGACGGCTACTACGGACAAACAACCAAATAAAGAATGGACCACCAAGCAGCGCCAGCACAATACCAACAGGCACATCTACTGGATAAGCGATGTGGCGAGCCATACCATCAATAACAAGCAAGAGCATCGCGCCTAGCCACCCTGACCAAATCATCAGACGCATGCGCCCACCACCGAACAAGATAGCAAGTAAGTTCGGTACCATCATTCCAATAAAACCAATCACACCCGCCAAAGACACCGCCGCCCCTGTTAGCAATGCAGACGCGACAACCACCATACAACGTACCACTCCTACTTTAATACCTAAAGACTTTGCCGCCATCTCACCAAGCATTAGACCATCCAGCTGCCGTCCTAATGGTAATAAAATCACTAAACCAAGCACCATAGATATAATAGAATATCGGAGCGGCACAAACCCTGCCTCCGCCATACTGCCAGATAACCAATTGGTCGCACTGCGCAAGACCATATCATCAGACATAAATAAAATAAGACTCACGATCGCAGCACAAAATGCACTGATGACAAAGCCTAAAATCAGCAATCCCATTTGACCACCACCCAAAAACCGATGACAAGCCAAAATAAATAAACACACCAACACACTACCGGTAAATGCAGCAAGCGGTATACCGATACCACCAAACCCTAATGCCAATACTAGAACAACACCAAGCGCAGCACCACCTGACGTTCCGATTAAACTGGGATCCGCTAAAGGGTTTTCAAATAAGGCTTGTAGTGCAGCCCCACTAACAGACAACGCCATACCAACCAATAATGCAGTCGCCACCCGTGGATAACGCAGCTGCCAGATAGTCTCATCGAGATGAGCAGGATTTGACCATTCGCCAAAACCAATACCGAGTCCCAACCAAATAAGCAGCAATGATGCTAAGGCCGCAAAGATGTAATAGACGCTATATTTATGTTTACGGGCTTGAGCAGGCGCTGCCGCGGTAATCGTATTTGCCATATGACGTGTCGTTATATCAAATATAAGAGGTTAAATGCTAAAGATTACGCTGTTAGTCAGAGAACTACTAAACCGTTACGGCGTTACCCTTCCTAAATGTAATGTCTGTACGATCTATAGTCGGCTGCCTTGTAGCCATTTTAAAATTCTTTGACTATAGTCAAAAACGTCAATTATTTTGCGACTGAATTGAGTTTTTTAAGCACTTTCGGTGAGTTTAAACCGTAACGTAAAAACTCATCTGCTGGCCAAAAGTATACCCCACCCTTTTTACCTGCAGCACTGGCCGCAATTTCCGGACGTTGGCTAAACTTCTCGACGCCACCAACCACGGCTTTGTTATGATCAGCGATGATAATGACATCAGGTTTAGCAGCGAGCCAACCTTCGCGTGACAATGGTTTAAGCCCTGAAACGTTGGCAGCGTTGATACCACCAGCGCGACGTATGAGCTCATCACCAACGGTGCCCTTTCCAGCGACAATACGGCCATCGTAGCTGAGCAAGTAACGCTTACCCGTTTTGGCCATCGGTGTCATGCCTTTGTTCCAGCTATTAGCAAGTGTGTTGCCTTGAGTTTTTTTGCCAACGTAATTACCAATGGTCTTAATACTACTGATAAAAGTAGCTACATCTTCTTTAGGAGCGACATTGACGGCTTTGACATTTAAACCATTCAAACGCTGATAGACACTAGACGGTTGCACCATATAACTACCAAGCACCAAATCGGGCTTGACTGCCAGTACGGACTCAGCGGTGATATTGCGATGCATACCGACTGTTGGCACATTTTTTAAGGCAGGGTTGCTATTGGTTGCATTTTTACCAACCAACTTATTGGTAGCACCAAGCGCAACGATGACATCGGCGACATCTGGACTCATAGCCACAATACGATCATAAGCTTGTGCGGACAATGATGGTATAGCAACAATACTTAAAACCATAGTGACGGCCATGATTCGTTTTGAGTCATATTTTTTATGGCTTAGTACTTTATCGCTTAGCACGTTATTAGGTAATAAAGATGTAGAAAAGAAAGACATCGGGGACAGCATAAATGTTCCTTGTTTTAGCATTCAGCAATAGCAAATCGCAACCACACTTTAAGCAATGACAATATTAATCATGCATGTGACTCATTACTGTAAATAGTTTAGGCAAACTGCTCAGCCGATGCAGAGACGATAGCGGCTGTATGGTTGTCTGATGCAACACGGCTATCTTCTGCATATTCTGTAGCGATATCTGCTGCAATGGTTTGCCACGCCTCAAGCTCAGGCGTTCCCTCGATACGCTGACCAAACACACTAAATACGCTCGTCCCATAACGATCAAAACCTTCAATGCAAGTCACGATGCCATCTTTGGTCGGACGTTTGACGCACCAGGCTTGCGCCAAACCTTTGTCTTTTAAATGTAAGGTAAAATTAGTCTCATTTTTATCAAGAATATTGAACCAATCGCCTATGCGCTTAAGGGTATGTACTTGTCCAGTTTGAATCTGCACGATGCCGCTATTACCCACAAAGATCATAATAGAACATTGAGCGTCTCGTGCCTGCTCAAAAGTAGCAGCAACAGCATCGATATTTAGCGACTGTGTCATTCCCGCAGGTGCTTGACGATAACTACTGGCACGATCAATATCTAGCTTTTGTAATAAGCCATGAAACTGATGCACATCGGTCATTCCAAGCCAACCTTGTTGTAACTCTTGACATTTATCATTGCTCAACGCCTTATACTGCCAACCCTTAAGGGCGGTCGGTGCCGTTAAAGTAAGCTCATCAGTACTGACCGTCCCAAACTGCTGTGCAATCATATCTTGCCAGCGCGCGATATTATCCTCAGTCAATTCACGTAAATACACCTTATCAATTGCTGCACCCTGCTCATCATAAAACTGAATACTATAAGACAGCTTATCTGGGTTGCTGGTGTCAGTAACGGCAAGCATATGCTGCCAACGCCACATAAAAAAGCGCAAATCCAAACCACCAACATTGAGCGCCAAACCCATCTTTTCACCAAGCTTTAAATTATGATATTGCGCGGTTTTTTCGTGCACAGCCAATCCATTTCTGACGATACTCTCTACTTGACCGAAGCTCTCAAACTGCTTCAAAACCTCTTTGTATTGAACACCAATATATTGGCTAAAAGGTGACGCTAACATCAACTCAAACTCACTGACACCTAACGCTTTCGAGCCTTCAGTCGGAAACAGCATCGGAACTTGTGTTTTTTTATTTTGATATTGTTGCCAAAGCTCGGTATTTTTTTGGGTTAATGATAGTGATCGACTCATAGTAATATCCATAAAATAATCAGTAATGACACAACGAATAATTTCGTGTCTATCTATTTAAGAAGGAATGTGCGGGTTTGATCATAGAAGTGCCTGGTTGTGAATATTCAACACATTCCAATAGGGCTTGTCATTAAAAAAGACAATAAAAAAGCGATGAATTCTGATGGTAAATGATGTTTGCCTTTTTTCATATTGACACAGAATAAGGAACATTATGACCATCTTCACTTAAAATGTAAATGATAATAATTATTATTTACATATTGATAATCATTCTTATTAGTAATAATATACCCCTGTTCTGTTGCTAAAGTTAGTTCATTACGTAACCTGCCGTCAGTTTATGTTCTGCCATTTTTTAGCTCACATCTTAGCTAAAAATATTTTTGACGACACATTCTTTCTATCTTTTACTCTTATTGTGGTGGTTTTACTCATGTCTATATTCACATCCAAATCACTTATCACGCGAAAAACAGTACCAAACCTAGTGTCAAATTATGCAAACGCAGCGATACGTCAACCACTACTTAGTCGTCACCCCTTGGCCATTGGTATCGCATTAGCCCTATCAGTATTGACACCACTATCAGCACAAGCGGCATCATTAGAAACAAAGGCATCACTCAGTAACACCAA
>NZ_JBQSXG010000161.1:0-6275 GCF_052378005.1 Psychrobacter sp. AOP31-B2-9 | reverse complement strand
GATACCTTGTATCAAGGGGCTTTTCTTTGTCTGTGAAAAAGTGCTAGATTTCTTAATTCTTAGGCACGGCTCTGTGTGTTACTATTCATAATTACTTTTATATTTAGGAGCATGTTATGGGCGTTTCTCTCTACTATACCGCTGAGCGTACGACGCTTTTGACTGAGCAGGAGCAAGAAGACATTACGCTTATCATTGATAAATATAATGATAGCTTTGAACATGCAGAAGACGCGGAATCTTTTGATCTCTATGCTTATGATGATAGTGAGTCAGAAGTGATATTAGCAGGTGCTACTAAAATGCCTGCTAGCGTAGATGTGGAGGTCCTGATGTATAGCATCAATCATTGGCTACAATGTCTGACTGAGATTCGTCTCGTGGTTGCTGATGCAGAATGGCACGTTCATCTAGATGACAATGATGCGGTATGGGTAGATAATAGATGGCAGATGGAATAGCATCTGATCTGACTCAGATGGCAGCAAGTTAAACAATGCTTTATAAAGTGCAAGCTAAAAAGTAAATGAGGATATAAACCGATGTTAATTATCAAACTAACTGATAGCAAAGAAACTTTAGATGATATCGAAAAAATATGTCTATATCTAACCACGCATAAAGAGTTATTGCCTTTGCTAACCACTGAGGAAGACCACGACCTTGCGTATATTTTAAAGCCGACATTTAAAGCGGATCATAACGAATCTGAAAAGAAAGCGCACTGGGAAAAACTCTTTAATGAGTTTACGCTAACTGATAGTAATGGCGATGAACTGCGTTTTTATAGAGAGAAAAAAACAGATGCTCTATATTTTGGTACGAAAGAAGGGTTTGAGACGATCAAAAGCATCAATAACGATGAACCTGCTATTAGAAGCAGATTTAACAGCTAAAGCCACTAGTGAGCTTCTATTAAGCGATTAAGCTTTGATTTAAAATATGTCTCAGTCAGTTAATCAGCCAGATAGTAAATTACTATCGCTCTCTTTCAGCCTTAGAATGGAGTCTGTTTTGTTTAAACTTTACTATTATCCGAACAATGCGAGTTTAGCGCCACATTTTTTGCTGCATCATGTACAGGCGGATTATGAATTAATACTGGTTGAAAGAGAGAGTAACAGACACAAATCAGCTGATTATTTGAGGTTGAATCCTGCTGGACGTATTCCAACGCTGGTTGATGATGGGCAGGCAATCTTTGAGAGTCCTGCTATTTGCATTCATATTTGTGAATCATATTCAGAGTATGAGTTGATACCTGCACTTGGCGACCCTAAACGCCCGTTGTTTTTTCAATGGCTGGCATTTTTAAACAACACATTGCAAGCGGAGCTGATGGTTCGTTATTATCCACATCGTCACACCAATGATGAACGTAATATACCAAGTGTTATATCTGCTCAAGATGATCGTATTGCAGAGGCTTTGTCTATTATTAATGATCAGCTGGAGTCTAATGAGTTTTTGCTTGGTGAAAAACTATCGGCATGTGATTATTTCTTATTTATGTTGGCGGAGTGGTCATTGGTATCAGAAAAGTCGCCTATGACCTATAAAAACTTGGCAATGTATCTAAATCGATTAAGTGAAAATCCTAGTATAAAAGCAGTATGTGAGTTTGAAAAGATAGATCTGACACCATTTAAAATATAACCGGACTAAGTTATCAACGTTATAACTCAGAATTTTTAAGAAAGAATTGAGGCAGCAAAGGGAAAACTTATGTCAATTTGGTCACTGGTTCTAATATCATTTTTGCATATTACGATTGGTGGGGCTTTTTCACTTGGTTTTCTCTTTTATATTTGTGCAGAGAATAGCCCCGTTTTATCCGAATTTGAAAATACCGCTCTGTTTACCTTACTTATCGCATATTCAGTCTCTCTGTTAGTGAGTACTGGACTGGCCATTTACTATTATGTGGCACTTGATAGCGAGTCGTACTACTTATGCTTTTTACTGTCTTGGGGCTTGTTCATACTGCTCTTAGGTTATTGGACGTACATTTCAGCGAGATTTAGCTAATAAATTGTTTAAGGAAGGTGAGTTTGTGGCTATTAGGTTTTCATAGATATTACTATTTGAACAGCTTAATCCTCAAATAGATAGAGTCGTCAGTTTGCAAAAACTACATTTAGGCTTTAGCTATTATTTTATATTTTAACTCAGAAGTGAAACATCGTAGCGCCAATGGTAGTGTTGTGCGCCCATGTGAGAGTAGGTCATCGTCAGCTCTCTATTCTAGATAAAGCCCCCAACGTTAATTCGTCAAGGGCTTTTCTATGTGCATAAAATTTTTCTATTATAAAATACTTGATAGATTATATTTATAGTTCTAATGAATTTATAGATGCGTATTTTTTTATAGGTTTATTATTTAAAATTATAAAAAGTATATCATTAGGCTTTCTTCGATATATTATTAGCTCGTGCTACTATTGTAAGATTAGAACCTAATAAAGAGTTGGAACTTAGAATGAAAAATGCAGTTTCTCATAAGAAATCAGGAGAGATTATGAAAGATTTTGTTAACCAACTAGACAAAGAAACTAGGAAAGTTGATTTTGACTCCTTTGATATCTCAGTTAAAGAGTTGGTCTCAATGACAGATGAAGGTATTGTAGATATTGCTCCTGAATATCAACGTCAGTTCAGGTGGCCTAAAGAAAATCAATCAAGGTTAATAGAGTCTGTTTTTTTAGGTATTCCTGTACCAAGTCTATTTATGGCTGCAAATAAAGATGGTTCTTGGGAACTTATAGATGGAGTTCAGCGTTTAAATTCTTTAATTCATTTTGTTGGCAATGAGTACCAACTAGCGAAGTTCGGATTTAAAAATTCATTAGTTCTAAGTGGACTAAGTGTTTTAAGTGAGTATAACGGTGCTAGTTTCAATGATTTACCACAAACTCTAAAGTTGAAATTTTCTCTCAGACCTTTAAAAGTCACTACGTTAAGTGATAAAAGTGATTTAAAAGTTCGGTTTGATCTTTTTGAAAGATTAAATACTGGTGGTATTAAATTAACAGATCAAGAAATTAGATCATGTGTTTTTCGTGGGCAATTTAACGACTTTATTAGTGAGTTAGCACAAAATGAATGTTTCAATGCTGTAGTTAATCTTCCAAGTGCAAAAGTCAAAGATGGTACGAAGAATGAGTTGATACTCAGATTTTTTGCATACAAGAATAATAGAAATAGATTTGAACATAGTGTTGTTAGTTTTTTAAATGACTATATGGCGGATGCGTCTACCTCTTTTGATTACAAAAAAAATCGCTCTACGTTTGAAAAGACTTTTGAGGCCTTAGCATATGAACTTCCAGATGGAATTAAAAGAGGAATTCGAACAACAACTCCATTTAATTTGTTTGAAGCACTAACGATTGGAGCTGCTGATGCAATAGAAGAAGGTATAGATATACGAGGTAAAAATGTATCAGTATGGATAGATGATGATGAATTAACCCAGCTTACTTCTGGTGCAACAAACTCTAGACCTAGACTAAATGCAAGAATTGATTATTGTTACGATAGGTTTAAGTAGTTATGTATCAATCAGTTGAATTGGAAATAATGGATAGACTCAATCAGTCAAAAGAATTGATTAGTCACATTTCGAGTCTTGAACTAGATAATCAAAATTCCGAACTGATTAAAATCCAAAAAGGATATCTTTTCGTATCATTGTATTCGTCTATTGAGTACACGATTACTAGTGTGGTTTCTAGATATTTAGAAATATTAAGGCAGGAACAGCTGAAGCCGATGGACTATCAGAGATATTTATTATGTACTGTTCTTGATGGAAAGTTTAATGCTTTAGTTGGAAGCGGCAAGAAGAAAGTATGGGACAAGAAGAAAGAATTCTTTGATGCACTGTTTTCGTCTGAACCAGTAGATATAGATAATTCAGTGTTTCCTACAGATGGTATAAATATTTCGAATAAACAAATAGAAGATATATGGGGTATTTTTCATCTTGAGGGCACCCCTATACCTGAAGGTATAAATGTTTGGATTTTGAATGAAATTAAAGAACATAGAAACGCTATTGCTCATGGCCGTGAGAAAGCCGCTGACATCGGAGGGCGATATACATTCAGTATTCTTAACCAGCGAGTAATAGATATTGAAAAGCTTTGTTTTCATATTGTAGCGGGGTTTCGAGAAAGCTCTAATACGAAATCTTACCTCTATACTGGCAGTACATAATATAGATTAAGAACTTGAGAGAGGCATGAGTTACGTGGTGCGTTTACGTGTATTTTTTGAATTTTACTAGAAAATAGTTAATGTAAATGGCTATCATATAAAAAATATATGGCATATTGGAACAGGTGGTATTAGTAATCAAATTTTAAACCTAACAGAAAATAGCCTGTGCCACTTAATATTTTAAAAAGAAGTAATCTAGAAACAACAACTATAAAAGAGAAGCGCCATGACAACATCGAAAGTAACCTACCAAGGTAATTTACGCACACAAGCTATTCATCTACAGTCTAACAATCAAATCATCACCGATGCACCGACGGACAATCACGGTAAGGGCGAAGCGTTTTCTCCCACTGATTTGCTAGCCACCAGTCTGGGCAGTTGTATCTTAACGATTATCGGTATTAAAGCCGAAGCGATGGATATCGATATCTCAGGTACGACCGCAGAAGTCACCAAAGTCATGGCTGCCAAACCAAGGCGTGTGAGTGAAATACACATTATCGTTAATTTTCCACGTGTGTTGGATGAGAGCACCTTAAAACGATTTTATAAAGCAGCGTTAACGTGTCCAGTAGGCAACAGCTTGGATCCTGCCATTACTCAAAATCTAGTATTTAACAACGGCACTGACGCTTAGTATGTCTACTAAGACTCTACTCATCGTCGCTCATGCGCCATCGCCTAATACTCAGCAATTGGCGCAGGCAGCTTATGACGGTGCCAATCATTCTGATATAGATATCGCTGTCATTTTGAAATCACCGCAGGACACGCAGCCAGAAGACGTATTAGCTGCTGATGCGTTACTGCTAGGTACGACCGAAAACCTAGCGTATATGGCAGGGCTGACCAAGGATTTCTTTGATCGTTGCTACTATCCTGTACTAGAAGAAAAGCAGGGCATGCCATTTGCGGTATACATACGGGCAGGGCATGATGGTACGGGTACCAAGCTTGCGCTCAAAACCATTACCACGGGATTGCGCTGGTCTTGGGTACAAGAGGCGCTGATACTACAGGGCGATTGGCAAGAGAGCTTCACTGCGCAAGTAGAAGAGCTTGCCATGACGCTAGCTGCTGGGGTAGAAGCAGGTATTTACTGATAGTGAGTTGTTTGGCAATGCTTGTTGATATATGCAACTACTGCCAAAAGTACCATAGACAGTTTGGAGAGAGCCGTAATGCATAATGATGATTTGAATAATAAAGTGGACATCGCTGCACTGCCAGTCTCTCAAGCGTGTGAGAATAATAAGCAGCCTATTTTAGAAGTGCTGCAAATTGAGCTACAAGGCTTTAGACATGTGCTAGAGGTTGGCTCTGGAACTGGTCAGCATAGTGTGCATTTTGCGCCCAATCTGTCTGAGCTACAATGGCAAACGAGCGATGTGATTAGTAATCATCGGCACATAATAGCTTGGCATCATGCTTACCCTGCGCCCAATCTATATGCCCCTTTAGCGTTTGATTTGAGTACGGATGCCGTACCTGTCAATAGCCAGTTAAACTTACCTTATGATGCAATGTTTACGGCTAATACGCTGCATATTATCAGCTGGGCTTTGGTTGAACGGTTATTTGCATTGGCTGGTGATGCGCTCCCTATCGGTGGAAAGCTGATCGTATATGGCCCGTTTAACGAAGATGGTAAATATACCAGTGAGGGCAATCAGCGATTTGATGCGATGTTGAGAGCAGGCAATCCTGATAGTGGTATTCGCCATAAAGAGGACATTGTCAGTTTGGCAAGTGAACATCATTTGCAACTGAATAATACTTATGCAATGCCTGCCAATAATCAACTATTGGTATTTCAAAAAATATAAAGCATCAAATTCTTAGAACAGAAAAGCCACCTCAATTAAGATCAGAAGATGATCGATTGAAGTGGCTTTTTATTTGGGTCTTCTTATTTAGGCGTTCTTATTTTTTACGCGGTTAGACTATTTATATTCTTCTGCTAAAAAGTCCAAATAACGTTTCCAAGAGCGCTCATCTGCACGTGCATCATATCTATCACTACCGAATACGCTAAAGGCATGGGGTGCACC
>NZ_JBQSXG010000160.1:0-6308 GCF_052378005.1 Psychrobacter sp. AOP31-B2-9 | reverse complement strand
TTAAAATAGTTGATCAGCTCCTCTACGCGCACGGCACCGACAGGTGGCAATTGACCCTCATTTAGATAGCGACGTACATTGGCATAGCTACCTGTATCAGTATCGATAGACAAAGTTGACACCGCTATATCCATCGTGCGATGTACAGGATTGGCTTCGTTTTTTTGATAATTATCACCGGCTTCTGGTGTGATGCTGATAGGTTCAGGTCTGACTATAGGCGCTGGTATTGGAGCTTGTATGTCTGAAGAAGGTAGCGGTGATGCCGACTCCCTCACCACCTTAAAGGAATCAACGCTGTTCCTGTCAGAGACTGACGGTGTATTTGGTAAGGTATCAGGGCGGCGTGGTTTTTTCATTACGGTACTTGTTGATGGTTCTACCACCGGCTTACTTGCTTGCTGTGAGCTACAAGCCGTCAACCCCACACTGGCGACAATAGCCAATAACAGTGTGTGTTTGGCTGGATGATATTTATGCGCGCGCGAAAAACAGACAGATGACAAAGATGACATAGCAACTACTCCGTATAATAGATAGACAATGGGTTTTAAAAAAATTAATAGTCAAAAGTTGAGTTAACTATACTTCAGCTATTTTGTAAAAGCTACCAAACAAAGCACGATAGAGAAACTTAATAAAGCACGTCATGAACTGTCGTCTATTCTGACTTATACCTTTTTAATTCTGCCAATTTCCTTTACGATAGCACTATCCTATTTGTACGCTTGAACCCATTATCTATACCTATTAAAACTGATAAGTGAATCCTACGTTATGTCTGATGTTATTGATAATACGATTGCCCCAACCATTTCCAATGAACCGATGGATACTCGCTCAGTCGCAGAGTTCACTGAGCAAGCCTATCTCAACTACGCCATGTACGTCATCATGGATCGGGCGCTGCCAAATATCGCTGATGGTCTAAAACCTGTTCAACGCCGCATCGTCTATGCCATGAGCGAGTTGGGCTTGAAAGCCACCGCCAAGGCCAAAAAGTCCGCACGTACGGTCGGTGACGTATTGGGTAAATACCATCCGCACGGTGACAGTGCGTGTTATGAGGCGATGGTACTGATGGCACAGCCGTTCAGCTATCGCTATCCGCTTATCACGGGTCAAGGCAACTGGGGTAGCCCAGATGATCCAAAGTCATTCGCCGCGATGCGTTATACCGAAGCCAAGATGTCAGCTTACGCCAATACCTTACTTGCAGAGTTAGGGCAAGGTACGGTCGATTGGCAGGATAACTTTGATGGCACGATGCAAGAGCCAACCACCCTACCTGCCCGCCTGCCCAACATCTTGCTAAACGGTACAACAGGTATCGCGGTCGGTATGGCAACCGATATTCCACCGCACAACCTCAATGAAGTGGTGCGTGCAGCAATTCGCTTGCTCAAAAACCCCGAGCTATCGGTTAAACAGCTTACCCAATCGATACCAGCGCCAGACTTGCCAACACCAGCGGAAATTATTACCAACAAAAAAGACTTGCAAGCGATGTATGAAACCGGTCGCGGTAGCTATAAAATGCGTGCGACTTTCCATATTGACCCTAAAGAAAAAAATCTCGTCATTATCGATGCACTGCCGTACCAAGTATCGGGCAACAAAATCCAAGAGCAAATCGCCAAGCTCATGATGGATAAAAAACTACCTTGGGTCACAGATATTCATGATGAGTCAGATCACGAAAACGCTTGCCGTATCGTGCTTGAATTGAAATCAACACGGGTCGATGTCGATCGTGTTATGAGTCATCTGTTTGCCAGTACAGATCTAGAAAGCAACTACCGCGTCAATATGAACATGATTGGCTTAAACGGTAAACCGCAAGTTAAAAACCTCAAAGAAATATTAGAAGAATGGCTAGTGTGTCGCCGCTCAGTGGTCACCCGCCGCTTGGAGTACCGCCTCGATAAAATCGACAAACGCTTACATATTTTGGCAGGCTTACTGATTGCTTATCTGAATATTGATGAAGTCATTCGCATCATTCGTGAAGAGGACGATCCAAAAGCAACCTTAATGCAGGACTATGATCTGACTGATATTCAAGCCAATGCCATATTGGATATTCGTCTACGTCAGTTGGCAAAGTTAGAGGAAATCGAGTTACGCCGTGAGCAAGATGAGCTAGCCGCTGAACGCGCCATCATTCAAGAGTATTTGGACAATCCAGACAGCTTGACCAACTTGCTGATCGAAGAGCTGACCGCTGATATGAAAGAGCACGGTAATGAGCGTGTGTCACCATTGGCAGAACGCGAAGAAGCTCAAGCATTAAAAGAATCTGATCTCGTACCGAGCGAGCCTGTCACTGCTATCTTGTCAAAAGCGGGTTGGATTCGCGCTGCTAAAGGTCATGATGTCGATGCTGCTGGCATGAGCTATCGCTCAGGTGATAGCTATCAAGCGCATGTGCGCGGTAAATCTAATGAAAGAATCTACGTGCTCGACAGCACTGGACGCAGCTACAGTATCGATGCGCATAACTTGGCGTCTGCTCGTGGTCAAGGCGATCCGCTGACCAGTGTGTTAAAGCCACCAGCAGGTGCTAGCTTTGAGCAGCTACTAACGGGTGCTGACAATCAACGCATTATTTTGGCCAGCTCGGCAGGTTACGGTTTTATCAACACGCTTGGCAACCTAGACAGCAATCAAAAAGCGGGGAAAAATATCATTAATCTCGCAGCTGAGAGCCGCTTACTCCCTGCTGCCCGTATCGATGCGCCGGTGGTAACGACTGCTAATGCTGACGGTGAAAGCACCCATACAAAGGTAGCGCCTGACCATGTCGCCGTTGTGACCAATGCAGGGTATTTACTGATATTCACCCTTGATGACTTGCCTGAGCAGGCTCGCGGCAAAGGGAACAAACTTATCAAGTTAAAAGATGGTGAAGAGGTGATCGCTATCACGCCACTCAGTCAGCAAGACAGCCTAGTCATTACCGCTGGCAAACGCCATGTGACACTCAAGCCAAATGATTTGGCTAACTATACGGGTGTGCGTGGTAATCGTGGTGGTCAGCTACCAAGGGGCTTTCAGAATGTGACGAGTGTTGAGGTTGCTAAGTAATGAAAAAGTCGGCTTCACTATTGTTTGTATTGATACTTTCACAATCAAGCCTTGCTGAATGGCAACTGGTAAATGAAAATGATCCGACTGACCCTGTTGAAATCTATGTCGATTTTCATCAAGCTGATCTCTTGAACGATTTGCAATATCAAGTGCCCATGAAGACTAGTACTTGGCCTCGCAGTCATTTCTCTGATTATCCAATTACGCTTTATGAGCCTTACATAACTGCTTCATATATTATCGACTGTACAGAACAGATCATTACTACTCATTCTCAGCGGCTCTTTGCAAAGACAGAGCCTTCAGGGTCTTTCGCTGACATATTTGATATGTTTGAGTTGGGAGTAGATGGTCGCTCCACTCGCCCTCTTGAGTTTACTGATGCAGTAGATAAGCGTTTATATGAGCGACTTTGTCAAAGCGACTAAGTCACACCATTGATTGACATAGAATGTGATTTACCCAATATAAGGTCAGTGTTTCCCAAGGTGAGAAATGAAGACATTATGTTTCTTCTTACCAATAAATGAGCAAGACAGTCTAATCATTACTGCTAGCAGATTTCATATGACACTTAAGCCAAATGATGTAGCCAACTATACGGGTGATTGTGGTCAGTTACCAAGAGGCTTTCAGAACGTGACGAGTGTTTAGGTTGGCTGAATGATTAACACAGCTCTACCTTACAACAGGGTATTTACTCATCTACAATGACATAATCTTGTTAATAATAAGCTTGTATCATGAATAAAAAAATCAGCTTAATTTTTCCTCATCAACTATTTGCCAACACCTCACTTTGGCAAGATGAGTGTTATCTCATTGAAGAGGATTTATATTTTACTCAATACCCTTTTCACAAACAAAAACTGGTACTACATCGCGCCAGTATGAAGGCTTATGAGCAAACATTGATTAATGCAGGAAAAACCGTACATTACATTGAATCTGGAGATGAATATAGCGACTGCCGTAAGCTGATTGCCAGTTTCGATAGTCACAAACACCATCCTGACAATGAGAGCGCTATCGAAAAAATATATTGGCTCGACTTGGTCGATGATTGGCTGCGCATGCGTGTTCAAAAAGCAATACTAAAAGCAGATATTGATTTTGATTGCTCTCCCACGCCGATGTTTCTGAATCCGCTACCCGTCTACTGCGATTTCTTTAAAAATAGCCGTCTGTTTCATCATGACTTTTATATAGAAGCACGTAAACGCGAAAATATCCTAATCGATGGCGATCAAAAACCCATCGGTGGACAATGGTCATTCGATGAGGACAATCGCAAAAAATATCCGCGCAGAAAGATACCGCCAGCTTTTGAGTTTCCTGAATTAAGCGTGCATTACCGTGAAGCAATCGCTTATGTCGATAATAACTTTAGCACGCATTACGGTAATACCAATCCTGACTTTCGCTATCCGACCACTCATGACGAGGCTAAAAACTGGTTGGAAGATTTTTTATCCAAACGCTTTACTGACTTTGGTCAATATGAAGATGCCATCGTAGCCGATGAGTCTATATTGCATCATAGTGTTCTAACTCCGATGCTTAATACTGGACTGCTCACACCTGAGCAAGTCGTCACACGTACGCTTGAAATTAGCGAAGCATATGACATTCCAATCAATTCACTAGAAGGCTTTATTCGTCAAATCATTGGCTGGCGTGAGTTTATGTATGGGTTGTATGAGTCTATCGGACGTAAACAACGTAGCCGTAACTTTTGGGGTTTTACCCGCAAGATACCACCGAGTTTTTATACCGGCGATACAAGTATTGAGCCGATCGACACCACCATCAAGAAAGTACTGAACAGTGGCTACGCGCATCATATCGAGCGTCTGATGGTCTTTGGCAACTTTATGCTGCTTTGTGAGTTTGACCCTGATGACGTTTATCAATGGTTTATGGAGCTATTTATTGATGCTTATGACTGGGTCATGGTGCCAAATATTTATGGCATGAGTCAGTTCGCTGATGGAGGGCTGATGGCCACCAAGCCTTATATCAGCGGTAGTAATTATATTAATAAGATGAGTGATTATCAGGTCAAATCTAAAGGCGAGCCTGTTGAATGGGCCGCCACGTGGGATGGACTGTTTTGGCGCTTTATGCACGTACATCGTGATTTTTTTGCAAAGAACCCACGCACAAGTATGCTGCTCACCATGTGGGACAAAATGGGCAAAGAACAACAAACAGAGCACCTCATGAACGCTGAGCAATTCTTGAAAAAACTGGACAAAGAACACTAGGACCTATCCCTTGTCTGCATAGGCACAGTAAGCAAGAAAAATATACCTCGGTATCGAGTGCGTGTATTTGTATCTTTTTTATTTAGGAGAGACTGTATCATTTATCAGTGCCTTATCTTTTTTTTAATCATCCAAAATAAAAAGGCAAGATAAATTTTATACTAGAAATAAAAATCCGTCTATGTGAATATATAGGCGGATTTTTTTATCGTAACTATGATAGATAAATATCATAGTAAACACATACTATCTATTCGACACAACTTCAATTAGCTGTCTTCAAAAATCACTTTTAAAAAGTTTTCGATCTGAGTGCTTTTCATTAGATAGGGATTAAAGTCAGAACCTGCTGAAAAGCTTTTTAGAGCGTACTCTTCATCTTCAGCACTTGACGTCAAATGCTTGATTAGATAACCATCCCATGTACAGGCTTCTATTTCTTCTAATTTGACAATATTAGGCATAATCTTAGAATGTTCATCGAATATTTTCGCTAGAGCAGCATTAACAACAGGTCTTGAGCCTTGTATGTTTTGAACAAAATAACCTTCATTAATCACCAGTGCTGAAACTAGACCAGTTTCATCAAAATATCTCCGCCAATGCTCAAGAGCGCGAGTTAACTCCACCCCTGATTTTAATTCAATATTTTTGCCGATATACGTTAGGCTAATAAGAATATGCTCGCCATGTCTTTTTCTATTTTCTGAAGTATCACTTTTCGTTGCACGCATAAGAAAATCCATTTATAAAAAATCAACCCAAGTTAAGAAACGCTTTACAGTAAAATACACTCAATAAAATGTTAAACTTTTAACGGCTTTTTGCAATCTATCATTATTCTTGAGAGTTATAACATTTAACTTTTAATGAAACGGCATCTCTATATTTATTATAATACAATACTACTACAAATATTGGCATAATTAATACATAATATTTATTCTAATA
>NZ_JBQSXG010000159.1:0-6343 GCF_052378005.1 Psychrobacter sp. AOP31-B2-9 | reverse complement strand
TAGATATTATTAAACAATATATTCAGAACCAGCGAGGTTAGCTAGTGATGCGAAATTCACCTCCACCCTAATGTCGGGTGGAGTCCTCTTTCGCTTTTTTGATAGCGGAGTTTCAAAATAAATAAAAGTTATTATTCAGTCACCTCTTATCGTCTTATGTCTCAAAACCCTTATGCACAATGCCTTGCACAATTTATGTTACCAGTGCTTTATAGGCCCATGATTGCTCCTGACCTCCTCCATAAAAGTGTCTAAAGCCGTCACCCGACATGCTAATACACTTAAAACTTTTGGTAACTTATTATGATCAGTATTTTTGATTTATTTAAAATCGGCATAGGCCCATCAAGTTCGCATACAGTCGGACCGATGGTTGCTGCCAACCTTTTTTTAGCATCATTCACCAAGCAAACAGCACTGACAACGATTAAAACAATTGAAATTGAGCTTTATGGCTCTTTGGCAGCGACAGGCAAAGGACATGCAACAGATACAGCCATCTTGCTCGGACTACTTGGCCATACACCCAGTACGATAGACACGCGTATGACTAGCAATTATCTAGCCCCCATTTTCTCTGACAAGGTATTAGCGGTATCAGGCACACATAGCATTGGATTTGATACAGAGCAAGACATTCATTGGCATGATGATACGGTTCTACCCTATCACCCTAATGCACTGACACTTCGAGCAGTACTAACAGATAGCACTCTGTATCAGAAAACATATTATTCAGTCGGTGGCGGCTTTGTGATTAATGAAGAAGATGCCACCAATCCAGATGAAGATCATGCCAGCCCGACAATTGATGTGGTTCCTTACCCGTTTAATAGCGCTGCAGAACTATTAGAGCAATGCCATCAGCACCAGCTGAGCATTAGCGAGTTGGTACTGGCAAATGAATGTCACTACCGCGACCAAGCTGACGTTTTTGCTTATTTGGATTCTATTTGGACGGCTATGCAAGACTGTGTAACACGAGGATGTCAAAGCAGTGGCATATTACCTGGTGGTTTGGATGTAAAGCGTCGTGCTCAATCCTTGCATCTGCAATTGTGCGCTGAGAAACACCAGACTCTGACGGAAAATGATAAGCTTGCCGCGATGGATTGGATTGACCTATATGCCTTGGCGGTCAATGAAGAGAACGCCAACGGTGGCAATGTTGTGACTGCGCCTACCAATGGTGCGGCAGGCATTATCCCTGCGGTCATGCATTATTACCGTGACTTTTTAGCAAACTACAGCATTGAAGGTGCACGCCAGTTTTTATTAAATGCCACCGCTATCGGTAGCTTAATCAAACAGAACGCCTCAATATCTGGTGCTGAGGTCGGCTGTCAAGGTGAGGTTGGCTCCGCTTGTGCAATGGCAGCCTCTGCATTGGCCGAAATACTAGGCGGCGATCCTGCCAAATGCCTCAATGCTGCAGAAATTGGCATTGAGCATAACTTAGGCCTGACCTGCGATCCTGTTGGCGGCTTGGTACAGGTGCCCTGCATCGAGCGCAATGCGATGGGCGCGGTAAAAGCAGTTAATGCTGCTCGTCTTGCCTGCCGCGGTAATGGACAGCACTTTGTCTCTTTAGATAAAGTGATCGAAACCATGAGAGTAACAGGGGCTGACATGCTCGATAAATATAAGGAAACATCACGTGGCGGACTTGCCATCTATGCAGACAACCGCATACCTACAGCGACTCGTGGATTTAGTGTTAATTATAGCCAGTGTTAATGTTAAACATATATAGTCAGTGAAATACAGTCAAAATATCCTAAAAACGCTACGGTATTGCTGATATCGATTTTTTGTAGCCTCTGTCTGCGCAGGCACAGCAAGCGAGAAAAATTTATATCAGCGATGCATGGTGTATTGATATTACTTTTCACTGACCATACTAAACCGCTACGGCGTTACCCTCCTTAGATGTACTATTTGTACAATCTATAATCGTTCGACTATAGTTAGATATATTCCCAAAAGCATTACCTTACAAACAACAAAAAAAGCCTCTAATACTTTAGAGGCTTTTTATCATGTGCGATATCTATTCATAATTGCACAATATATCGGCACTTTTAGCTACGATAATCGGCATTTATTTTGACATAGTCATAGGATAAATCGCAGGTATATACCGTATCACTGAAATCACCACGTGCAAGATCAATATGGATGGTAATCTCAGGGCGACTCATGACCGTATTGCCCGCCTCTTCCATATAACTGGGCGCAACACCGCCATTTTCACATATCATCACATCATCGAGATAGACATCGACTTGTTCGGTATCCAAATCTTCAACACCAGCATAGCCAACAGCAGCTAAGATACGTCCCCAGTTAGCATCACTGGCAAAGAACGCTGTTTTTACGAGTGGTGAATGAGCAACGGCATACGCCACATCACAACACTCTTGTGTCGTCTGACCACCAGTAACTTTTACTGTCATAAACTTGGTTGCGCCTTCTCCGTCACGCACAATCAATTGTGCCAAACGTAAGAACACTTCACTCAAAGCAGCAAACACAGCTTTATAATGTGGGTGTTCTGGGCTATCAATCACCTCTGAGCTAGCAGCACCAGTGGCTATCAAGACACAACAGTCATTGGTCGAGGTATCACCATCGACAGTAATACGGTTAAAAGACTGCTCATTGATGGCACTTAGCATTTCTTGTAATACGTTAGCTGCGATATTGGCGTCAGTCGCTACGTAACCCAGCATGGTGGCCATATTTGGCCGTATCATACCTGAGCCTTTTGACATTCCTGTAACGTGGTAGTTAGTGCCAGCAACATCAATTTTTTGGCTGGCAAGCTTAGGAATGGTGTCAGTAGTGCGAATACCATTTGCTGCTGCAAGCCAATTATCAGCGCCTAGATTGGTAAGCGCATTATCCAAACCTGCGATCACTGCATCGCTATTCAACGGCTCACCAATGACACCAGTAGAGAATGGCAATACGCTACTACTATCCACCCCTGCCTTACTAGCCAGTGCAGTACAGATATCGATAGCACGACGTTTGCCATCAGCGCCCGTTCCTGCATTGGCATTGCCTGTGTTGGTCACCAAATAGCGTGGACTGGCTTTCGCAAAATTCTCACGTAAGACACTTACAGGTGCAGCACAAAAAGTATTTTTGGTAGTAACAACAGCAGTAGTCGCCGTATCTGCTATCTCAATCACGACCAAATCGTCACGGTCTTTGTAACGCACGCCCGCTGCGGTCGCACTCAATTTGATACCTTCGATAGGATAAATCGTATTGGGTATTGCTACATTTCCGACAGCCATTATGAAATCCTTATTGTTCAGTTTTGAGAGGATATAGTTTAATTAGAACACGCCTTAATACTATATGTTTACTACAATTTTTTTAAATCAAAAGCCGACCAAATTGGCGCATGGTCAGAGGGTTTTTCCATCGCTCGCAGCTCATAACTGATACCTGCCTCAACACATGCATCAACTAAATCTGCGGTACACAGAATATGATCGATACGCAGTCCACGCTTAGGCTCATCATTAAAACCTCGGCTACGGTAGTCAAACCAACTATAAAACTCAGTGCTTTCTGGATAATGCAAACGGTACGTATCCGTCAACTCACGTGACATCAATGCACTATACCACTCACGTTCTTCTGGCAAAAAAGAGCTTTTTCTATTTTTAAGCCAGCGCTTTGCATTGGCTTCACCGATACCGATATCAACATCCTCTGGAGCGATATTCATATCTCCCATAATGATGAGTGAACGACCCTCTGCTTTTAGCGTATCAATATAAGTCATCAAGTTTGCATAGTAAGCACGTTTCATCGGAAATTTGGTCGGATGATCTTGGCTTTCTCCTTGCGGGAAATAACCATTGAGAACATCGACTTCACATCCATCAAACTCATACCGCGCATGAATGAAACGCTTTTGTGCTTCTTCATCTTCACCAGGAAAACCTTTTTGCACAAAAATAGGTGCGACTTTAGATAAAAGCGCAACACCATAATGTGCTTTTTGCCCAAAATATTCTACGTGATAACCCAAACTTTCTATATTTTCTATAGGAAACTGCTCATCATGTACTTTGGTTTCTTGCAGACCCATCACATCAGGATCGATGACGTCTCGCACAGCCTCAAGTTGATGTTGGCGAGCACGAATACCATTAATATTAAAGCTGACAAAACGGGTCATAAGTTATCCTATACTGATTGATGAAAATACGGTACTAATACGAATAGTTGAGAGGCAAAATACAAACCCCTATGATAACAGACGTAGAGCGACCTAACTATTGCGTGTCCTGATATCTTAAGCTAGAGTAGCTCTTATTATTAATTATTGTTTCTCTCATAGTTTTGGACAACACGTTACTATCGTTCCAACCCTATCATTAAAAAACGACATTATTATTAGACAAAAACAGAAATTACTAGAGTGCCCCTTAGCAGCTATTTAGCAAAAACTTCAAACCATTTCTATTTATTTATACTGATAACAATACCGAGCATGATTATGACAACCACTAATAGCAAAAGTCCAATTACCGCATTAACAGCGACCAACGAAATTACGCCATTGTTTGCTAAAGATTATAATGTCTATATTAACCATACTGATGCTGGCGGTATAGTCTACCATGCCAATCATTTGGTGTTTTTCGAAAACTGCCGCCGCGATTGGTTTAGTCATCTTGGTTTGAATGGCTATTTTTTGCAGACGGATAAAGGTGATGTACAGCATTTTGTCGTGAGTCAAGCAGACTTGCAATACAAACGAGCCATTCTCTTAGATGAAGTCATCAGCGTGCGTGTCGATAAAATAGAGTTAAAGCCTGCCAGTATAATTTTTCATCAAAGTATTCATCGCCATATAGCAGACAGCACCACTAGCCATAATATCAATGCGAGCAGCAGTTTATTAAGTAGCGCCAAAATCGTTATTGCCTGTGTACAAAATCAAGTAAGATCAAATACCATTGGTAATGACACTGCATCTATGCGCCCTATCCGTGTGCCACAAAAATTACGTACTGCCATTGAACAAGCCATTAACGAGCAAATGAATGCACAGTGATACTAAGGTATGAGTAAACAAAATGGTAAAAATGTGCATGATGTTAAGCTAACATTCGAGAATGTTTGGGTGTACAGCCAAGACACAGCTAGTCGCTATACCCATGATCATGACACAAACATTGACACAAAAACATCTCGACCACCTAGCATTTATCAAAAATGGTCTGATAAATTCAGAAAATTCGTAGCAGCCGACCCTATTTCTATTACCCATAAACGAGTATTAATAAATGGTGTGACTGGTCAGCTGCTGGCAGGGCAAGTAACCGTCTTGACTGGGTCTTCTGGTAGTGGAAAATCCGTATTGTTACGAGTATTAGCAGGACTATTGCCTATAAGCCGCGGTGATATTTACTTAAATAACGATGACATCTCAAGTATCAATGCCTATCAGAGCATTCACGATACCGTTCCCACACAATGGCGCACCCAGATAGCCTTACTAGCACAACATCCACAGTTACTAGAAGGCCGTGTCATTGACAATCTAAAAATACCCTATAGTCTACAAGCTCATCAGCAGCGCCGTTTTGATATAGATTGGCATATAGCACAGCTTGAACATATGCAACGAAACGCTGATTTTTTGTATCAAGATACCACTTACTTATCTGGTGGCGAACGGCAGTTGGTCAATACCTTACGTCTTTTACAATTAAGTCCGCAGGTATTATTACTAGATGAGCCTACAGCTGCTTTAGACGTCGATACGTCAGCACAGCTGGTACAACTACTTATGAGCTGGCTACGGCTAGATAGAAGGCGCACATTATTGTGGGTTACTCATGATACGCAAGATATCATGCCATTAGCCAATCATCACTGGCATATGCAAGCAGGAATACTATCCCAAGTTTTTTAACACAAGCAACCAAAACCAATACCTTTAATCGTTACAGAAAACGATAAGCGGTACGGATGATATACAGATGATTCTAACTTACGGTGATATCGCCCTTGCCAGCAGTCTAATTTTCATCGTTCTTATCGTGTCATGGCGACTACGCTTACATCTGACCAAAATACTATTAACCGCTGCGATTCGCACGGTGGTGCAGCTTAGTTTCATCGGTTTGATATTGGCTTGGATTTTTGCACGTAAACAATGGTATGAAGTACTTCTTATTTTGACCATCATGACCTTGATTGCTGGCAGTGCTGCCAAAAACCGGGTCAAACGCAGATATAAAGGCTTACTGACGGATACCTTCCTTGCAGTCAGCACCTCAGCGACATTGGTCACTGCCATAGCCGTTAT
>NZ_JBQSXG010000158.1:0-6401 GCF_052378005.1 Psychrobacter sp. AOP31-B2-9 | reverse complement strand
CTTTCTAAAAACCTTACTTTTCCTGTCTCTAAGTCATACTCGGCACCAACGACTAGCAATTGACCGCTATTAGTCAAATCTTCTAGCGCACGCGAACCATGCTTAAGCTGACTAACTGACATGCGTACGTTGGCACGGATAGAGCGGTCTAGCAATTCATCAGCATCGACATCCTGACCGTTCGCTGTTGCTAGCTCATGTAAATTATAGACACTTGGGCGAATACGATCGACGATAGATTGCAAGTTAGGAGAGTAGTTTTGCTCGGGATTGATAAGCGTCTCTACACAGGCCGTGACCGCACCGCAATGTGAATGTCCAAGTACCACGACCAGTTTTGTACCAAATTTTTCAGCAGCAAACTCAATGGATCCAATCTGTGAAGGCGCTACCACGTTTCCTGCGACTCGAATGACAAACAAATCACCTAAGCCCTGATCAAATACAATCTCAACAGGTACGCGTGCATCCGAACAACCCAAAATAATCGCCAAAGGATCTTGATCTTTCACCAACTCTGGTCGACGCTGCATACCTGACTCAATACTGGTAAGACTATCCACATAGCGTGCGTTGCCTTCTCTTAAAATCTCAAGGGCTTCTTGACCCGTTTTTGGGCGTGTATCGTTAGGCATAAAATATCCTTTATTATCAATATTATGAAAGTGACAGGCTGTTTTAAATCGATTTATACAAACAAAAATTGGCTCAGTATTTACTAGCAATGATTAATAACCAGCATGCTGACCATATTTGTCAGCCACAACGTGATTGTATAGCAATCAGAATTAAAAATTGATAAAAAGTTTAGGTTTAATGTCTCTGCAGAACCTCCATACTTTTGCATCATAACTTTTTCCTCATATAGTATAGAGAAACGGTAAAGAGCAAAATGATAAATATTAACGGCAATTTTTTCCTTGTTTATCTAAAACCTGTCTCATTTCAAGCCTCACAATCTAATTAATGACACGTCCTAATACAAGCGATTGCATACCACTTGTCATCGCTTGCATCCTTATAACGAACTTGCACTAATTTATATCGAGGGTTTGTTATAATACGTGTCAATAAAACTAAGTTTATCTCTACTGATCATATCCACATTCAATCACCTTGATAGCAGCATCCTAAATAAATCGCCATATCATCATGTTAGATGCCTAGGAAAAAACCATGACCATCCCTCCTCCCAATACGCACAAAACTCCTGTATCACCCAATGATGACAAGGTGCTGTTGCAACTGACTGGTCTAAAAAAAACCTTTGATCAAACGGAAGTATTAAAAGATATCAACCTAGATATCAAGCATGGAGAGTTTCTGACCCTGCTAGGCCCATCCGGTTGTGGCAAGACGACATTACTACGTTTGATTGCAGGTTTTGAGCAGCCAAATGAGGGCGCTATATATTTGGATGGTCTACAGATGGCAGGGTTGCCAGCAGATAAACGTCCAGTCAATACTGTATTTCAGCAATATGCATTGTTTCCTCATATGAGTGTCGCACAAAATGTGGCGTACGGACTCAAACTCAAAAAAGTATCTAAAGATGAGACTAAAACACGAGTGAGCGAGATGCTCGCCATGGTACAGCTAGAGCATTTAGCCAATCGTAAACCACAAGATTTATCAGGTGGTCAGCAGCAGCGTGTAGCGATTGCGCGTGCCGTGATCAATCGTCCCAAATTATTATTACTTGATGAGCCATTATCCGCGCTCGATCACAAGCTGCGTTTGCAAATGCAATCTGAGCTAAAACGATTACAGCGTGAGCTGGGCATTACTTTTGTATTTGTCACTCATGACCAAGAAGAAGCACTATCGATGTCGGACCGTATCGCGGTGATGAAAGATGGCTCATTTCAGCAAATCGGCACACCCATTGAGATTTATGAGACGCCTGCCAACTTGTTCACCGCCAAATTCATCGGTGAGACCAACTTGTTCAAAGCTGAAGTAAAAGGTGTGTATCCCAATCAGCCAGATCGTGATGGCAAAGTCACCAACGGACGTATCGAAGTAGAGGTTTGCGAGGCGCAAGCACAAGATGGACCTACAGCACTACGGAATCTACGCCGTCCTAATTTTGCCAATGATGTGCAGGTAGGCGACATCGTAAATTTACTGCTTCGTCCTGAAGACTTACGGATTTATGATCCAAAAGATGATGAAAACATTGGCCTGTTTGGCCGCGTTATTGAAAGCAACTATAAAGGCAGTACGTTAGACTCAATTATCGAACTGGCAAACGGTCATATTATTAAGGCCTCTGAGTTCTTTGATGAAGACGACCCGAGCTTTGATTACAAACTAAACGAAGGTGTCAAAGTCTCATGGGTAGATGGCTGGGAATGGGTATTGCCAGAAGTCTCCGAAAATATGTCAGACACGACTGTACAAAAGGATGGTAGCTGATGGCACCTCGTAGCTTGGGCAGTAAAAGTCCTTTTCGTACCGCAACGCTATGGTTGATTTGGGGTTGGCTACTGATATTTGCGCTATTGCCAAACATCTTAGTCATTGCTGTCAGTTTTTTGACCCGTGATAGCAGTGCTTTTATTAGCTTGCCGGTCAGCATCGATAGTTATGTGCGTATGATCGACCCCTTATATTTTGAGGTCTTTGTGCACTCACTATGGATGGCAGGTATCACAACCGTCATCTGCTTACTACTCGGTTACCCTTTTGCTTGGCTGATATCTAAAGCCAAAGTACGCTGGCAACCACTATTGATGATGCTATTGATACTGCCATTTTGGACCAACTCTTTAGTACGTACCTATGCACTCAAATTACTGTTTGCTAATAACGGTTTGATTAATAAATCACTACTTGCTATAGGCGTTATCGATACACCTATCGATATTTTATATACGCAAGGTGCGGTGATTGCTGGTCTGACGTATTTGTTATTTCCATTTATGGTATTGCCTTTATATGCGGTGTTTACTGATTTACGTAATGACATGCTGTTGGCCTCTCAGGATTTGGGTGCATCCAAGACCCAGACGTTTTGGCACGTGGTGCTACCATTGACGACACCTGGGATTATCTCTGGGGTGCTCTTAGTGTTATTACCTGCGATGGGTATGTTTTATGTAGCAGATATTTTGGGTGGCTCACGTAACTTATTGGTCGGTAATATCATCAAAAACCAATTTTTAGATGCCCGTGACTGGCCATTTGGGGCCGCCGCCAGTGTAATACTGACACTGGCAATGGCGTTGTTATTACTCGCCTACCGCGCCAGCAGTCGCCGTATTGGTAAAACCGACTTTAATGAGGTGGCCTAATGTCTCATTCACGCACATTGAAGCTTGGCAGTATCGCTGCTAAAGGCTACCTTAGCTTGATTTATACCTTGCTATATCTACCTATCATCGTCTTAGTAGTGATGTCATTTAACCAGTCAAAGATTGGCTACAACTGGGGCGGGTTTAGCTTAAAGTGGTATGAATCGCTCTTTAATAACCAAGCGATGCTCGATGCGTTTTGGCACTCTATTGTCTTAGGTTTAGTCGCTGCAACTGTCTCAACGTTGATAGGTACACTCACTGCCCTAGCCTTACATCGTTATAATTTTCGCGGTAAAGGCCTACTAAATGGTCTGCTATTTGTGTTGATGATGTCGCCTGAGATTGTGCTCGCTATCTCGTTATTAGCATTGTTCTTATTAATCGGACTGCAATTGGGCTTTGTCTCACTGCTATTGGCACACATTACCTTTTGCTTGCCCTTCGTGGTCATCACTGTGTTTGCACGGCTGAGTAGCTTAGATGAGCGCTTGATGGAAGCGGCACGTGATTTAGGTGCCAATGAATCAACGATGGTGCGCACTGTACTAATTCCAGTCATTTTACCTGCGGTTATGGCAGGTTGGTTGCTGGCCTTTACCTTGTCACTAGATGATGTAGTGGTTTCAACCTTTGTGACAGGACCCAGTTATGAGATTTTACCGTTACGGATTTATTCTATGGTAAGAGTTGGGTTAAAGCCTGAGGTCAATGCCATTGGTACATTATTATTAGTCGCTTCTTTAATATTGGTTATTATCTCACAAGTACTGTTGCGCAAGCGCTAGCTGTTGCTGAATCATTAATTATATACTATGAATGAAAGTCAGCAACATATGTACTATAATGAATTTATCTCACTTTAGTGGTTAGGTCGTCTTATGCTAGAACTACGCCATCTCAACACCTTGACCGCGCTACGAGCGCATGGCTCACTTGCTGCCGCTGCCGATGAGCTGCACGTCACAGCGTCTGCGGTATCACACCAATTAAAAGAGCTAGAGAGTTACTACGATATCAACTTGGTCAATCGTCGTACGCGACCGCTCACCTTTACGCCAGCTGGTAAAGCCGTACTGGCATTAGCAGATAACATCCTGCCGCAAGTGACCCGTACCAAATCCAATCTTAAACGCCTAGCACACGGGCAAGCAGGCAGGTTACGCCTAGCCTCTGAATGTCACAGCTGCTTTGATTGGCTAATGCCGATACTCAATCAGTATCGCCGCGAATGGTCTGATGTGGAGCTGGACTTTGCGACGGGCTTTGAGCCTGAGCCCCATCATTTATTGATGGAAGGTGATATTGACCTGCTGATTACCACCAGCAACTTACCGATAGAAGGACTCTGTTATCAGCCACTATTTGAATACGAGAGTCGTTTAGTACTGTCACCCATGCATGATTTGGCAGCGCAAGATTTTATCGATCCAAGTGATTTGACTGATGAGACTTTGATTGCCTATCCCGTCGAGGCCAAACGTCTCGATATTATCGCCAACTTTATGACGCCAGCGCAGGTAAGCTTTGAGAGCGTTCGTACGACAGAGCTGACAGCGATGCTGATTCAGCTGGTCGCTAGTGAACGCGGAGTTGCTGCATTGCCTGATTGGGTCGTCGCGGAATATGAGAAAAAAGGTTGGGTCGTCTCGCGGAAGTTGGGTGTAGGTGTACATTGTCAGTTGTATGCAGCAACGCGCACATCTAGCCAAGATACGGCGTATATGCAAGGGTTTGCGAATTTACTAGAAGGGATAGTGAAGCCGTTGTAGGTTCATTACTGATTACTTTCTTATAGTTATAAAATATTAGTCACTTTTTCATATCGTAACAAATGTTATGGTAAATAATGGTTCCCTAGTGAGGAATTGAACCTTAGGCTGTAGGCTAATGGTATCAGGGTTTTAACTTGCTAAGATAACCACAGTGTACTTCATGGTGTACTTACCATACATATTCTATCTATGATCGGTGCGCTATACAGGCTTCGAACTATATGCTATATCTCAGAGAGTTGAGTCTCTGATAATCCCGGTGCGGTTCAACGTGCAAGTTACACAACAATTCGTATTTAAGGATAAGTATAATGAAAATTGAAATACGTCATGCCGAGCCAGAAGATGCAGAAGCGTTGCAAGCCATTCATGCAGATGAGGCCTTATATGCAAATACTTTGCAGTTGCCTATGCCGTCCAAGACCCTATGGCATAAACGATTGGCGGATATATCTGAAAATACGTATTTTCTGGTGGCTGAAGTTGAGGGTGAAGTAGTAGGTTGTCTAGGGCTTGATACCATGATATCAAAACGTCGACGCCATGTAGCAAGCTTTGGGGTCAGCGTAAAGTCCGCGTCACAGGGTAAGGGTGTGGGTCGAGCTCTTATAACTACAGCGCTGGATTTGGCCGATAATTGGCTGGATATAAAACGTATTGAGATTACTGCTTACACCGATAACATCGGAGGCATTGGTTTATATAAAAGCTTGGGCTTTGTGATAGAAGGTGAAATGGTGGATTATGCTTATCGTAACGGCGAGTATGTCAATGCCTATCAGATGGCAAGAATTCGAAAAGCTAAAAATGGGTGATTCTGGGTATACCCCAAGGTAACCAGTTATTTTGCCCTTCAAACCTATTAACAGACCACTTAAAATAGACTGCTATCATGGAACCACTTATAACAGACCATTAAACGATGACTATCTACCAACGGCTACAAAACCAACTTAAAGAAGTAAAATCCCAGCGCGGTTGCCACTAATGTCAGGCCAACGTGCAGACCTATCAATGCAAGACCTGCTAATAACCTGCCTTCGCTGATAAAAGTAAACACTTCCGCGCTAAAGGTACTAAAAGTCGTCAACCCGCCCAAAAACCCAGTGATCACAAACAGTCGAATATTAGGAGACAGACCGCTGCCCATCCGCTCGAACCAAACTAAGGCCAACCCTATTAGCAGACCGCCCAAGATATTAGCACCCAATGTACCCAGTGGTATCCAGCTGTGCAGCGGGTTAAAGCGAGCCAACCATGTCCGCAAGCACGCGCCAAATGCTGCTCCTAAACCAACGGCAAGCCACTGCATAGACCATCCTTACTTCTA
>NZ_JBQSXG010000157.1:0-6449 GCF_052378005.1 Psychrobacter sp. AOP31-B2-9 | reverse complement strand
AATCGTTTTGTCTGTAACCGCTTTAGGTATGTTGTTTATGTCTAATACGGTCGGTTTAGACGGTGATCGTTTGACCATCGCTACGCCAGAATCAATGCTGACAGCACCAGTCTCTACACAAGCAAAAAACGCGCTTAGTACTTTGCCCGATAGTACACTCGTTAAATATATTGCGCCTCGTGATGCGGATACCGTCGCCTTGTTTCAGGTCAAATCAGAAGACCAGACTAATATGGTGGCAGTGAACCCTTATACGGCTGATGTCGTCAACAGCACGCCTGCCAGTAGTAGTCTTTATAATACTTTCAATAATATTCATAGTGATTTATTGATTGGTAAAACAGGTGACTACCTCTTAGAAACCGCCGCTGCACTGACTATCTTAATGATCTTGTCGGGTTGGTATCTTTGGTGGCAAAAACGCAAATCACTCAAAGCCATGCTGATACCTAATGAGGCAGTAGCCAACAAGAAAAAACGTTCCTTTATCCGTACCATTCATGCGACATTGGGTAGCTGGGTGTCGATTTTGCTGCTATTTTTTTGCATATCAGGAATGGCATGGGCAGGCGTGTGGGGTGAGAGAGTTGTTCAGGCGTGGAGCCAGTTTCCTGCAGGTAAGTGGGGCGTGGCTCCGATGCCAGTGTCGATTGATTATAGTCAACACAGTGCCCCAGCGAATGAATCAGCGCCAGAGCCTCATGTTCATGGTGCCGCCGCGACAGATGCGCCCACACATGGTAGTGTCCTAAACTCGGGCAAAACAAAAGAAGTTCCTTGGGTGCTTGAGCTGACGCCGATGCCAGTCTCGGGCACAACGATGGGTAAAGATGGCATCGCGCCCAATCTACCCATTATGGTCGATACGGTAGACCGATACGCCCGTGAAATTGGATTTGTCGGGCGTTATCAGCTGAATCTACCACAAGGTGAAACAGGGGTGTGGACGCTCAGCCAAGATTCGATGAGCTATGACATGACAAGTCCAACCGCTGATCGCACCGTACACATTGACCGCTATTCGGGCAAGGTGTTGGCTGATATTCACTACGACGATTACAATGCCTTTGGCAAGTTTATGGCAGCAGGTATTGCTATTCATATGGGTACGCTAGGGTGGTGGAGTGTGTTGGCCAATGTCCTGTTTTGTCTTTTTGTTGTCATTATTAGTGTGAGCGGTTATGTCATGTGGTGGCAACGTCGTCCTCGCAGTACTAGCGAAAGTATAGGACTAAATCCGCCAGCACGTGGTCAGCAGTTCTCCATTTGGTGGCCAATTGCTATTCCTTTATTGATAGTCGCGATTATATTTCCAACAGCGATAATTGCTATTTTGGTCATTGCATTGTTAGATTTTTTGGTAATATCTCGTGTTGCATTTCTACAGAAGTTACTAAAATAAGCAAAAGCGGTATATTTGTGGGTTAAAGGCATTGCAGCGGCACGTGTCTAGTCGATTGTATTTTTCTGTAGTGGGGCGACTTATAATAAGTTGCCCCATTTTTTTAGATTTTTGATCGTATGCGTTACAACATCGCAATGGCGTCTGTACTGGCACGCTTTCGCTCTTCTGCATTCAGTTCAATTAACCTGCCTTCTTTCATCAGTAGCAACCGATCTGCATGTTCAAAGTAGCCGTCATCATGACTGATGATAAATAGGGTTTTTCCCCTCGCCTTTAGCTCAGGTATCAGTGTCTGATAGAACACGCGGCGAAACGCAGGATCTTGGTCAGCCGCCCACTCATCAAGCAACAAAAACTCTTTTTGTTCGGCGACTGAAAGTAGCATCGCCAATCGCTTACGCTGACCTTGGGATAGCTTGTCTGTCGATAGTTGATTGTCTACGATTTCAATTTTATCCTGCAAGTTCAATTTATGCACCCAATCGTTGACCAGCGTCATATCAGGACTATCACCCTGATGGCCAATCAGTTGCTTAAACAGATGCTGATCGCTAAAAATAGCAGAAAATAGCTGCCTATAATCCGCATTATTCTTTGAGTTCTCTCCTGAGCCAATGAGCTGATCGTCCACTTTTATAGAGCCTGTGGTCGGTGTAAAAATGCCTGTGATAATTTTGGCCAAAGTGGATTTTCCGCTACCATTGGCACCGATTAAAAACACTACCTCACCACGGTTCAAAGTGAGGTTGACCGATTCTAATATATTCGTATTCTGCGTTTCAGTTTTGATACTGTCATAGCGATAGCCGACGTTGGTTAGCGACAGGGACTGCCAGTCTTTTGTCACGTGATCAGTCATAAATTCTGCCTGGTAATCAGCCAGTTTAAAAGACTGTATTTTGTCTAGCGCCACCTGCGCCGTTTGCAAGGTCGGATAAGCACCAACGGCGTGAAGAATAGGGGATTGCATGAACAAAATCGTTAAGGAAAATGTAGTTGCAACACTCATCGGTAGATTTAAATAGTTCGCTACCGCAAACACCACACCAATCGAAGCAAACATCATGATATTAGACCAGTTCACAGCAGATAAGTGGTAGGTATCAGATTTGATAACAGCCTTTTTGTATGCATTTGCATGAGACAGAAAGTCATCGTTATAGAGCTTTTTGGCGCGGTGCTGATTGAGTGACAGCTCCTTACGTCCATCTATAACGGATTGATAATCTTGATACAAAAGATCATTAATTGCTCGTAGTTCAACTAAGTGAATATAGACATGTTTGACTAAAATAGTACTTATCCAAATGGTCATCACAATCCAAAACATGATGATAAACAATAACGGCAGCGACAACCAACCTAGATATAGCGCTACACCCACAGACAAAATAATGCCTTGTACCAATTCAGGCATACGTACAAAGGCAACGGTAATAGATTGTATGTCTGAAGATAAGCTGGCAAGCAACCGCGCGCTACCCAAATGATCTATTTGCGGCACATGTGTATCGATAATTTGCTTGACCAGCTTTGTCCTGAGCTCATAGACGAACTTATGTCCCAAGCATGTCAGTGCATACTGTGATAAAAAAGTAGTGATGAGCAGCAGTACGACCAAGGCTGAAAAGTAACCCAAACTGAGCAAGGACAATGTATCAAAGACAGGCTGACTGATAAAAGTGTGGTTGATATAAGCAATGATACCCACACTGACAGCAGCATTAATTAAATTAAGTAAAATAACTTTGAGAAAAGGTAGGCGATAATGCGCCCAAATCATGTGATATAAAGAAATGCTAGTGCGAGAGGGCATAGTGGCTCAGTAATAAGAGAAGAACATAAAAATTTATATGCTATTGATAATCATTAGTATTTGTAATATTGTGGCGTTAATCTATTTATGTGTCAATGTGTTTGTACTGGCAACGGCCTAACTCACCATTATAAAGTAATACGACTTATTAGACTTATAATTAGTTGACACAATCAACCTTATTGTATATAGTTGCTTTTATCAACTATATAGGAGGTGTTGTATGTCTAAATATGCATTAAGCGAAACCTTACATCAATTGATACATACCTATACTAATCTGTTGCTTGAAGGGGTCAAACGTCAAGAGCTAGATTTATCTGTGACGCATATCAGAACATTAAAAGGCGTCTGTCAAAATCCTGAGGTCACCGCAAAATCGATCGCTCAGCGTATGCAACGTGACAAAGCACAAGTCACTCGCGCATTGAACGACCTTTTGGTCGCTGATTTAATCGTTAAAAAAGACAATCCTTTAGATGGTCGTAGCCAGTTGCTACAGCCAACCGCCAAAGGCAAGGCTGTGATGGCAAAGTTAAACGCTGCAGAAGAGTGGACGAGAGAACAGTTAACGCAACACTTAACAGAGGCTGAGCTCAATGCGTTTTTACAAGTGAGTAAGACTATGATTAACAATGTCAAAAATAGCCAAAGCTAAATGACAAAGCGGTTTGAAACAGCCTATATCAAAATGTTAATCGCGCATATTTAAGTTGAGTATTGCTTAAACACGATAAATGAATATTTTTTATTTGAACTAGGGCGTGTCTTCATTTCAGCATGGTGATAAAAATGAGATAAATTGCTGTCAAACAAGAAAAATAGCGCAGATTATATCGGGATATTAACCAGCCATTTGGCGATGCCTTTTCGTTGGCAGATATTACTTGGATTCCACAACTGGTTGTTTTAAATAGAGCAGGCTATCCTTTTTCTCAGTATGCACACTTTGAGCGCTGGAAAAATGCGGTTATGGCTCGCCCTAGTTTTAAGCAAGCGGTGACTGATTGGTTAAAGCAAGGGTAAGCAGCGACGACCGCAGAATGACCATAAAGTAAAAATGATAGCAAAATAAAGTGATGATGATAAAAAACGGTTTAATCCCATAAAATATTGAATACAAGAGAAGAGTCTTATAACTATGATAAATCAAAAACCCGTAAGAGAAGTCATGACCGTAGCTGATAAGCAAATGCTAACCCCGCATTATATTCGTGTTTGCTTAACAGCACAGCCTGCCACTATCGCTAATATCGCGACTATGACTGTTGGGGTAAATAATAAAGTTGCCATACCGATAGATAAAACCCAAGCGCTTGATTTAGAGGATAAGTCCAGCTTTGTGATGCGTACTTATACCCATCGCGGCGTTGATGTTGAAAAACAACAGATTTGGATTGATTTTGTCGCCCATGGTGATGAAGCGCCAGCTTCAGGCTGGGCCACGCATGCGCAAGTAGGTGATGAACTAGGTGTGATGATGAAGCCCAAAAACAAAGCGCTTTATCCTGAAACAGACCATATTTTATTAGTGGGTGATGCCACGGCTATACCAGTGCTTGGCGCGATATTACAAGACCTGCCTGCTACTACTAGTGGCCACTGTATTATTGAAGTGCATGATGCAGAGGACGAGCAAGATTTGCCAACTGCAGCCAATATCGAAATGACGTGGTTACATAATGCCGATCCTACGCAAGGCAGTCAGTTGGCTGATACGGTTAAATCTATAAAACTACCAAGCGCAAATCAAAGTCGTTTTGCTTACATTGCTAGTGAGTTTGCAACCGTCAAAGCCATTCGTCAGTATTTGAAAGGTGAGCAGAAGTGGTCGAAAGACGAGCTATATGCTTTTTCTTATTGGAAGGCAGGCGTGGCTGAAGATCAGTCTGCCAGTGATCGGCGTGCAGAAAAAGATGCAGAATAAGGTGTATTAAGCATTGTACTTTAAATGATGACACACCTTAACTCTATTCACTAAAAACTACTCACTAAAAATGATCACATTATTAATATCAAGTCCAACTCGGTATGAATTAATTTTAGTATTAGCATCGTCCAAGCATTGTCCAGTAGCAAGATTAAAGCGCTGCTTATAAATAGGTGAGGCAACGTACAGTACATCTTCGGTCGTACCAGTGTCACTTGCAATGCTAGTGCCACCAATTAACCCACGCGATAGTACGTTGGCCTGACTAAAAGGATCGTAATTATCAAGGGCAAACAAATCATTTTGGGTGGTACGAAAAACAGCAATTTGCTTGCCATCAACTAGTGCACAAACACCGGTGTCAGGTATGATATCGTCAAGAGTACAAATGGTATGTTGGTTCATGAGGCGTTATCCTTAAGTATGTACCGCTACAATTAATGAGTGCATAAGCAAACGAATGCGTTAAGTTGAATGATACTTTGCGAAGAGTCATGCATCACAAAGTATCAGCAGCATCAGATGAGAAACTAAGCCAACTCAACCAACTTAATAGTGGTTTTTTCAGCATCAGTGGCTGGACGTATTTGCTCTCGTTCTTGTACAAACACCACGTTATCATCGCCTTTTTCACTGTTCACGAAATGGCGGAAGCGTTTGAGCTTTTCGGTATTGCTGATGGTTGCTGCCCACTCGCATACGTAATTGTCTATCAATAGCTGCATTTGTGCTTCGAGTTCATCGGCAATACCTAAGCTGTCGTCAATGATAACGGATTGTAAATATTCAAGCCCGCCCTCTAAGCTTTCACGCCATTTGGAAGTACGCTGAAGTTTGTCGGCTGTTTTGATATAAAACATGATGATGCGGTCGATATATTTAACCATGGTTTCGGTATCGAGATCGGTGGCAAACAGTTCAGCATGGCGCGGGGTGATACCACCATTACCGCAGACAAATAGATTCCAGCCGTTTTCTGTTGCAATCATGCCAAAGTCTTTACTTTGTGCTTCGGCGCATTCGCGCATACAGCCAGACACGCCCATTTTGATTTTGTGCGGTGAGCGTACACCTTTGTAACGATCTTCCAGTCTTAGCGCGAGACCAATGCTGTCATCGACGCCATAGCGGCACCAGTTATTGCCAATACAAGATTTGACAGTACGTAATGACTTACCATAGGCGTGACCTGTTTCAAATCCTGCTTCAACCAACTGGCTCCAAATATCTGGTAGTTGTTCCATACGTGCACCAAACAAATCAACCCGTTGCCCACCGGTAATTTTGGTATATAAATT
>NZ_JBQSXG010000156.1:0-6449 GCF_052378005.1 Psychrobacter sp. AOP31-B2-9 | reverse complement strand
TACCACCCTACAGCCCTGATCTAAATCCTATCGAGAAGAAGTGGGCTCATGTGAAGTTTCTACGCCAAGGCTGGATGGAAAATGACTTATCTAAATTGTTTTATGATATTCATCCAAAACATAACTCTTTTGTAGTGCAGTGACTATAGAAAAAAGGTGAGAGGATGAATGACAAACTTAATCCCATCTTGTTCAACAACTATTAAAGTGTTTGCGTCTTTATCAATATCGCTAACAGGGTAAATGTCTTTGCTCAAAACCACCTTAGCTTCGTATTTTATTCCATCCTTCTCTTTTTTCTTCTTTTTCTGCTTTTCAAAGAATGAAGATATATAGTCAACATTTGGTCTTCTATATTCTTCTCCTAATGCTTTTTGTAATGTAAACACATGGTGGTCTGTGTCCAACTCCTCGACCATAAGACCATTTTTCCAAACAGAACCAATAGGTATTTTGAACATAAGTCTGAGCGGTAGTTTCACGTTCATTTCATAGCCCGTTTTACTTACAAAAATAACTTCCACTCGTCTATTGTCATTACCTTCACCTAAATTATATAAGCTTTTGTACCAAATAACTTGATATGAAGAGTTATAGAAAAACCTATTTTTGATACCTTTTTTATAATTAACTAAGTTGAGAAAGTCACTAATGTCAATATTTGATTGCTTAGCTATTAAATCTATTCCTTTAAACGGTTCAAAATTACTCATTTATTACTCCCTATCGATAATATCTATTATGACAGGTTATATGGAATTTTGACAAAGATTGTGGAAAATGACACCCACCGACCAAGGCCACGGCTGATATTGTATGATGAACCTGTCTGAAAGGACGTGTGCCATAATCATAATCGCTGTCTGCGACTGAATACGTACTGGCTACTTCTAACGCATCTTCGTCACTGAGATCAGGCAAAATAGTCGGTAGTCGCGATGCCATCAATGTCTTACCTGAGCCGGGTGGCCCGGTAAACAGTATCGAGTGACCACCTGCTGCTGCAATCTCTAGCGCACGCCGCGCATGGTGCTGTCCTTTGACATCGGCCAAATCCACTTGATAGCCGACATGCTTTGGGGCGATACTGGGTGTAACGATATCCAAAGGCTGATAAAATCCGCTAGAATCAGCCAATGACCGTAAGTGATCGCAGACGGCTTTGAGACTTTGGGCGCCTAATATCTCTACGCCCTCGACGCGGCTGGCTTCCGCTCCATTATCCAATGGCACTATTAACTTGACTGATTCTGATGTCTCTACTGAGTGCTGCTCGTTTAATGGTCGCTCGTTACTGCTCAATGACGTTGCAGCCAGTCTTTCCGCTTTAATCGCTCGTGCAACTGCCAAACTGCCTGTTACTTGTCGCAAGTTTCCGTTTAACGCCAACTCACCAATAAACTCAAACCCTGATAATACCTCTGGATCGAGCTGGTCGCTGGCTGCCAATATACCTATCGCAATTGGTAAGTCTAGGCGCGCACCGTCTTTGGGTAAATCAGCAGGTGCTAAGTTAATAGTTAGACGGCGATTGGGGAACTGAAACCCAGAATTCAATATCGCAGAACGTACTCTGTCTTTGCTCTCACGTACGGCAGCTTCAGGCAAACCAACAATGGTCAAAGCAGGCAGACCTTGCGATAAGTGCACCTCAATAATGACTTTGGGCGCATGTAGACCGACGACTGAGCGGGTATAAACTTGAGCAAACGACATAAGTATTTCCTATAAAGAGGCTCTCTCGATAATAGAGGATTATCTATAGGTGCGCAAATGTCGTGTTTTTAATCATAAGTGCCTATACTTAATGAGCCAGTGACTATCCCATGATACCTAGACGTTTTATCTAAAAGCGCTAGGGCATGCCCTCATTTTGAAAATGGAGATAAAAATGAGACAAATAGCAGTTAAACAAGGAAAGTAGTGCAGATAATATCGAGATATTAGCAAGCTACTTGACGCAGTTTGGCAAATATTTAGCCATTTTTAATCCATTTAATATTTACTATTCAGAGTGAGGACACGCCCTATTTATTCACCCCACTACTAACAGGGATTTGTTATACTAGCGACTGTCTATTTAGACATAAATATTGCTGTAAAAATGCTCATAAATAAACGATTAAGATCACTATCGGTGAGCCAGACAAAATCCAGTAATAGCTATGGTCAACATGAGGAATATCGCATGACAGAACATTCAGAACAGAACAATTCTAACAGTACTGACCATATCGAGCAGCCTTACAATCGCGCTGGAGAGCAGCCGACGACGACGCGACCTGTCATGCAACCAGACAACCCTTATGCCAGTACGCGCGGTAGCATTACGAGCAAGCAGCTACCTGCCTTTGATGAAGCGATTATCAATAAATACAATCGCTCAGGGCCGCGATATACCTCTTATCCAACGGCATTAGAGTTCTCACCAATCGCTGACGGCCTTGAGACAAAAATCCTGCAAAACCGTGAAGCGCGTGCACCACTATCACTATATTTTCATATTCCATTTTGTCGTCACCTTTGCTACTACTGTGCTTGTAATAAAATTATCACCAAAAAAAATGGCGATTCGGGCGATTATTTGCAGTACTTAATTGCTGAGATTAAGCACAAACGACGCTTATTATCGGCACCAGAAGGCAGTAGCAAACCATTGGTCAAGCAGCTACATTTGGGCGGTGGTACGCCGACGTTTTTGCGTGATGAAGAAATGGTTCAGCTGTGGGAGTTTTTACAGACGCAGTTTGAGTTTTTACCCGAAAATGAAGGTGATTACTCTATTGAGATTGACCCGCGTGAGCTAAGTGAAGATACGCTAAAAGTGCTGCGTGGTCTTGGCTTTAACCGCATTAGCTTGGGTGTACAAGACTTAGATGACACGGTACAAATCGCCGTCAATCGCGTACATTCAGCAGAATTGATTGAAAATGTGTTAAATGAAGCGCGCGAACTCGGCTTTCACTCTATTAATATCGACCTGATTTATGGCTTGCCCCATCAAACGCCAGATACATTGGACAAAACCGTACAGCGCATCATCGAGATGTCACCAGATCGTTTGTCGGTGTTTAACTACGCGCATCTGCCAGAACGCTTTAAAGCGCAACGTCAGATCAAAGATGAAGACTTACCCAATCCAGCAGCCAAGCTTACAATGCTTGGCAATACCATCAATACGCTAAGCGACGCGGGCTATCAATACATCGGTATTGACCATTTCGCCAAGCCTGATGATGAACTCGCTGTCGCACAGCGCGAGGGGAAATTACATCGTAACTTTCAGGGTTATACTATCATGGGTGATTGTGACTTATTGGGCTTTGGTGTGTCATCTATTAGTCAAATATCTAATGCGAACACACGTTATATATTGCAAAACGATACGGACTTGCAAGCTTACCAAGCCAGTATAGATGCTGCTCGAAGCAACCCTATGGTCATGCCAGCGGTAAAAGTCATCAAGACATCGATTAAAGACCGCCTACGTGAATACGTGATTATGAATTTGCTCTGTCATGACTATGTTGACTTTAAAGACGTGAATCAAAAATTCGGTATCGATGCGATTACCTATTTTATCGATGAAATAGCGCAGCTCGGTGCCATGCAGGGTGACAGACTCATTGATATGGATGCGGCAGGTATTCGTGTCTTGCCACGTGGACGCTTATTGGGTCGAAACGTTGCGATGGTCTTCGATGAATACCTTAAGACAAAACACGCAGATCGTTTTTCAAAAGTTATTTAAAACGACTGCTTAAAATGACTGCTGAAAACCAAAAAAGACCTCTAATGAGGTCTTTTTTATATGCCATAAAACCTGCCTATTACACCTTTAGCTTATCACCGACCATCCCTTTGACGGTACTAAGAATATCAGCGGGTAATACCACCATTTTTGAGTTATCAGACTCAGCCAAATCACGCATCGCTTTAATATACTGCTCACCAAGCAAGTAAACGACCGGCATTTCTTCTTCACCCATCGCGCTAGTAATCAGGCGAATCGACTCTTCGGAACCGCGCGCGAGCACCACCTGCGCTTCAGCATCACGACGTGATGCTTCTAAGCGACTTCTTAAAAATCATCAATATATGATGCTCATACCTTTAATAAAATGATTGAAAGCATAAAAATCTAACCCACAAAAAAAACGCACCTCGAAGGATGCGTTTTTTATTTATTCTTTATTTGATTAGAACTTAAAGTGAGCGCCTAAAGTAACGCCGCTTACGCTAATATCCTCAAATTCATCCTCAACTTGAGGATAAATATTATACATAGCTTCAATAGAAACCATAGAGCTAATGTTATAGCCAAGACCTAATCCACCGGCTACTCCCGTATCAGAATGACTCAAACTCTCATTTTGACTAGCATCAAGTTTATCCGTGTATTCCGCCTCAATTTTGTTTTTTGCAATACCCAAACGACCTTTTGCATAAAGTCCAGTATTTGGAAAAGTATAGTCATAAGTACCATATAAGCCATATACATCAGCACTGTACTCAGCTTTCTCAAAACGATCATTGAACGAATCAGTATCACCAGTGGTTAAATATTCAGCCTCTACGCCAAACTCTGGAGTAAATTTATAACCACCATAAACGCCATATGACACTGCGTCATCATCTACATCTGCGTCTGGGCTGTACTGACCAACTTTTACACCAGCATACGGCTGACCTGCATAATTAACGGCAGCTTGAGCGCTTACACTCACCAAAGAACCAACTGATAATGCGATTAAAGCTTTTTGTAGAGTGTTCATATATTTCCTATTAGGTAAGGCTAAAATGCCATCTGCATAAATATAGCAAAACACAAAATTTAGATGGACTATTGTTGAATGCAGGATTCTAGCAGAACCTTATTTTTAATGCACGCTTTTTTGATGACTTTTGTTTTATTTTTATCACGCGCAAAAAAACGCACCCCGAAGGATGCGTTTTTTTATTTATGCTGCTACTTGCTAACAATTTAGAACTTGATGTTTGCGCCAATAGTCATAAGATCTGTATCGCTACCTAGCATATCGTATTCCGCTTCTACGTTGAAGGCAGGGGTTACTGAATAACCAAGACCCACACCGCCAGCTAAGCTAGTATCTTTATCCTCGCCATTATACTGGCCAAGCGTTGTATTAGATGCTTCAACTTCAGTTCGTGCCACACCAACCTTACCTTTTGCATATACACCGCTGTCAGCGAAAGCATAACGATAAGTACCATAAGCACCATAAGATTTAGCATCAATATCACCACCACGGTAGTCAGCATCGTCTGAACCGACATACTCTGCTTCGATACCGAAGTTAGGATCAAAGTTGTAACCAGCGTAAACACCATAGGCAGTTGGGTCATCAGCGTTATTGGTATCTAAATCAAATTGACCGACTTTAGCACCGACATATGGTTGACCAGTATAGCCGTTACCATAAGATACAGCGGCTTGTGCACCTACGCTTAATAAAGAACCTGCTACTACTGCCATTAGAGTTTTTTGTAGAGTTTTCATTTTATTTCCTTAAAATCACATTTTGATTGGTTATATATTATCTGTATGAAAAAGCTCATCAGACAAGCCTTCAATAAAAAGGTTTAGAAAAATTACTTAGAACTTTAATTGAGCACCAACTGTTAATAATTTGGCATCGACATCGCTGTCCATCACCGAGTATTCAGCCTCGACACCAAAGTCGGGGTTGACTGAATAACCGAGACCCACACCGCCTGCTATACCCGTATCACTGGTAGAGTTCGATACTCTAACCGCACCGTTAGTGTAGTCACCTTCAACTTCAGTCTTTGCAACCCCTAGCTTACCTTTTGCATATAGACCAGTATTCGGGAATTGGTAGCGAGCGGTACCGTATGCACCATAAGTCTTGGCATCCAGATCACCGTTACGATAATCAGCATCATCCGAACCTACATATTCTGCTTCGACACCAAAAGTAGAATCAAAGTTGTAACCACCATAAACTCCGTAAGCGGTTGGATCATCTGCGTTATCAATGTCTAAATCGAACTGACCAACTTTAGCACCAACATATGGCTGTCCAGTATAGCCATTGCTATAAGATGTAGCGGCTTGAGCACCAACCGTCAATAAAGAACCAGCTGTTAATGTAAGTAATACTTTTTGTATATTTCTCATTATGAACTCCTTAACATCGATCAGAATAAGCAAGTTACTTGTGATGACTTCTATAGTCATATCGCCTTGCTTCCGATGAATATAATAGTAACAAACTATTTCATACAGTCTGTCAGTGTTTAACGGCACGAGAGTTAAGATTTGCAAGCATTCATCATTGAGCGGGTTACAAAGGCCAAAAAATGAAACTTTTTGTTACAATCACCCTATTTATGCAATAATCCCTACTCATTTCACAGATTCGCTCCTCAAAACCCTAGGTCAATACGCCTGAAATAATAAAAAT
>NZ_JBQSXG010000155.1:0-6462 GCF_052378005.1 Psychrobacter sp. AOP31-B2-9 | reverse complement strand
CAACCACCAGTCACATACTGTTCCAGTGTCGATTTCTGACCACGTTTGGCTAAAACGCCTACTATCAAAACTAATATTAAATAACTTACAGTAATACCTGTAATGAGCATTGCAGATGAAGTCATTCGCTTTCTCCTTCAGTGTTGTAGCAAATTACCATTCCTATAAAACACATAAATAACCATGCTAAATTCCAAAAGATAAAGAAAGGCAGCCCTATTATCATAGGATCAATACGGTTAGCGATGGCTGCACCTGGCCAAATCAAAGCCAATACGCAGATGATAAAATAAACCATCATTGCAGGATGCATAGGCAGTCGTTTTTTCATAATTCCCCCTAATTAGAAACGTTCTAGATGCTGTTTCAGAATGCTAGCTAAACATTAATTTAATCGCTATTGAGTGACTGTAGTGCGATAGAAGTCAAAAGTTTGGCACCAATAGGAATTACATCGTCATTGAAGTCAAATAACGGGCTGTGCAATGGTTCAGAGTTAGGACCTGTGCCACTACCAAGAAAAATATAAGCGCCTGGGCAAGCGTTTAACATAAAGGAGAAATCCTCCCCTCCCATAGAAGGCTCTACCGTCTCATCGAGAGTACCTTGAGGAAAATCTTGCTTGATAATATTACGAACAAATTCAGCCTTTTCTACATCATTCACGGTAGCAGGAAAAACCTGCTGATAATCAAGATCAATTTCAGCACCAAAGCTAATAGCCGTTCCAGCACAAATACGTTCGACACTGGCTTGGATACGCTCCTGATTATCTTTGGAGAAGGTTCGCACAGTACCACTTAGCAACGCTGTATCGGGAATGACATTGAATGCTGGTATCTGTCCAGCCTGAATAGAACACAGGCTTAGTACCACTGGATCTTTCGGATCAAACTCACGACTAACAATAGAATGCAAAGCAGGAATAAGTGTGCCAGCAATTCTAATAGGATCTGTGGTCAGATGAGGAGACACACCGCCATGCCCACCTTTTCCTTTGATTTCAATACCAACAATATCGACAGCTGACATAGCAGGACCGTCTAATACCGCAATTTTTCCAGCGTCAATATAAGGCCAGTTGTGAAGGCCAAATATAGCGTCCATTGGAAATTGCTGAAAAAGCCCATCTTCAACCATCTTCGCCCCACCGCCACCACCTTCTTCGGCTGGTTGAAAAACCAAATAAATGATTCCGGCAAAATTTCGATGCCCAGCTAAATACTTAGCGACTGCGATTAAAATAGTTGTATGACCATCATGTCCACAAGCGTGCATGCAGCCGTCATTTTCCGAACGATGCGCATGCTCGGACTTCTCTTGCATTGGAAGCGCATCCATATCAGCCCTCAAACCTACTCTCTTACCATTATCAGGTAAGCTTCCTTCAACAGTTGCGACAATACCAGTAATCCCCAAACCACTGACAAAGGGCAAACCCAATTCAGTTAACAGATCCTTAACATTAGATGAAGTCCTGTACTCTTCGAAACCTAATTCAGGATTGCGGTGCAAGTCACGCCGCAGACTTTTAAATTCACTCAAATGACTAGAAAAAAAACCTTCCATAAAGGCTGACTCCTAAATAAAAATTTATTTATACAAAGACATGAAGTATGTCTCTTATTTCAATCTAGCATTATTTAGGCTATGATAAAGATACCAATTTGGGCATGTCCTATGCCAAAACAGCATGGCTTAATAGGAAGATATGGATCTAAAACAGCTAGTATATTTCGATGCAGTTGTAAACGAAGGGTCTTTTTCTCAGGCAGCTCGCCAAATTTATATTGCGCAACCTGCCTTATCACGAAAAATTCGTGCATTAGAAAAAGATCTGGGCGTTAAACTACTCATACGAACATCCCAAGGGGTTCAGTTAACAGCTGCAGGAGAGGTTTTTCATAGAGACATAAAACAGATACTAAATCAGCTAACACATGCCGAACAAAAAATTCGTCTGTTTGAGCAAGGACAAGCTGGAGAGATAGTTATAGGCAGAACTGTAATGCTCCTGTGGGTAAAAGAGCTGGCGGAATTTTTTCATGTATTTCGTACTCGTTTTCCACAAGTAATTCTGAAAATGAATACGATGCTTTCTGGTCCTCAGATTAAGTCACTACAACAAGGGCAGATAGATGTAGGTTTGCTTTTTTTCCCTCCGACTGACTCTTGTCTAAATGCTATCAAAGTTCATACCGATCGGTTGGTGCTGGTGATGCACAGCAGCTCACCACTGGCCAAGAATCCTCCAAAAAAGCTAGCAGATATTGGTCAACATGACTTCATTTGGTTTGATCGAGAAGCTACCTGCAATTACCACGACCATCTAATAAATCATTTTCACCAAAATGGTTTTTTTCCTAATGTAGTCGAACGAGGTAGTGATAATGCAGCTATGCTAACTCTAGTATCATCTGGAGTAGGTTGCACTATCGTGCCAGAAATGTCGACTGTCAACTTACCGTCAAATGTTGTTTCAATTGGATTAAATGACCTTGATTTACCAATGGAGCTCATGCTGGTATGGCGACGAGGTTCAATGTCACCAACAGTTAAAAATATGATAAGTATTGCTATGGAGCATTCGTCAAACGAGGTCTGATAAATACTCTATTTTTATTGATCTTATATTGACAGGCGTAAATAAGAATATTCAAAAAGCGACTCCGTACACTGCTTGTCAAGTTATGAATTTAGTACATAACTAAACATGTTTTTTTGAACCAATCTATCTATTTAAGAGCTACTCTCTTAATATATCTCATACCATAGTTTCTGCATTTTCAACTAACTGACGGCAACGATATAAATACTAATCTATATCTTCTGCTATCAAGCATACCAAGATGTAATGCGATCATTATGGATAATGCCACATTCTATAAGAAAGCAGATGTGGGCGTGGATTAAACAGAAATGTAAAGAGTGGCGGCTAGATTACGTTGACATTTTATTCTTTGATTTCTTATAGCTGCATGCCAGTTTATGTGTTTTTTAATTATATAGTCAGCGAACTACTAAACCGCTACAGCGAGCCTTCTTAGACGTACTACTTGTACAGTCTTCAGTCGGCTGGCTTGTACCCACTTTAGCGTTCTTTGACTATACCTTTAGTCTGTACTTTCTCTCAATGTCATTTTTCCTGTCACATTGAACGGACAACCTATTTTATAAAACCTGACAAGCCTCATCAAAGTCCAATCTTGGCAGACGGCTATATAACTCATCCGGTTCGCCATAACCTATATTAATCAGTAAGTTTGAGGTCCATTTGCTATCTTTAAGAAAGGTTTTATCCACCAACTCATTATCAAATCCAGACATAGGCCCCGTGTCTAAACCCAAGCCTCTACAAGCTAAGATCAGATAAGCTGCTTGCATCGAGCTGTTTCTAAATGCGGTCTCTTTTATGAGCTCAGGGCTTGAATTAAACCAAGATCTAGCATCAGTATGTGGAAATAGCTTTAAAAGCTTCTCATAAAACTCATCATCATAAGCGACGATAACTGTGACAGGTGCTGTCATGGTTTTTTCAATATTTCCTGATGACAACGCTGGTTTCAAGCGCGCTTTAGCTTCATCAGATTTTAGAAATACAAATCTAGCAGGTGAACCGTTGGCTGATGTCGGACCCATCTTAACCAAGTCATAAATCTCCTCGATTAATGCGTTTGAGACGTCTTTTTTTTGCCAAGTATTAAAGGACCGAGCTTTATTAAATAGCTGATCAAAATCTTCGGTAGATAACGATAATGAATTATTCATAACACTTCCTAATTGATATTAAACTTTAGATAAAAATTGAAGAATTTTGCTATTGGTTGAGCAGGTTTCTGAGATGGTACTGGCATGTCCACCCGTTACCATCAACTCAAATTGGGTGTTTTGCATGTTTTCAGCCAAGGCCAGACCACGTTGCCATGGCACCAAAACATCATCCAGATTACTTAAGACTAATGTTTTATTTTTAATATTTTGAGCATTTACCAAGGGCTGATAAGCCTGTAAAGCTTTTAATCGGGTTAAGACATTCTTGACTGGAGGGAAACTCGCGATGGCTTTATTTTCTTTTTGTGTGAGTGCTTCTATGTTGTCTGAGATCCAAATCGGTGGATACAAGAATATTGCTTGAGCTCGTACAAACGCCTCGATACCTGTATTTTCTATCAAACTTTGGCGCATACTAAAACACTTAATAGTATGGGAATCTAAGCTTTCCCAACCATTTAAAACCACGATCTTATCTAATAATTCTGGCGCTTTGTGAGCGACCTCAATACCGATAAAGCCACCAAGTGCGTGACCGACAAAATGACAGTTAGACAGTCCTTCTTCCTTTAAAATGTTGATTAATTGATCTGCTAAATCTTCCATAGAATAGTTATCGGGTAAGAGCCCACTATCAGGTGATACGCCCTCTTGTTCGTAGCAAACTACATTATAATGCTCTGTAAAACACTCAATTTGAGGCAACCAAAAATCAGCATGCCCGCCTAAGCCCGAACTAAAGACAATTGTTTTTGAAGTATCGTTTTTACAAGGATATTTTTTAATTAACATATGTACCTGCCCAATTTCAGTAAAATTTAAATTGCGGTAAAAGCATCTAATGGTTTATAACGTTCTAACATTAAGTCCAATTTACTAAATAAATTCAACGGTACACTCATCGCTGTCATAGTAATCATACGTTAGCGCTTCTTCAAAATTATTAGCGGTGTGTTTAGCAGTCTCTTGACACTCAATATATTTAATCAGCTCATCGATAGTACCTATCTTTAAGTTATGAGTATCGGCAAATTTAACTAAATCGTTTCTACGAGCCATTTCACCATCTTTATTAATGATCTCTACAATGGCCGCCGCAGGCTCTAAACCAGCCAACCTAGCTAAGTCGCAACCAGCCTCAGTATGTCCTGCCCGCTCTAAGACACCGCCCTCTTTCGCCATTAGTGGGAAAATATGTCCTGGGGTCACTACGTCCTCAGAGGTAACGTCTTGAGACACAGCCGTTCTGATAGTCTGAGCTCTGTCCGCCGTTGATATTCCAGTACTAACACCTTTTGCTGCATCAATTGAAACGGTAAAATTCGTACTATAAGGTGCTTGGTTGTCTTCGCACATCAAAGGTAAGTTCAATTTTTTGCAACGCTCGGCAGTCAAGGTCAAACAGACCAAACCTCTTGCATGTGTAATCATGAAGTTGATATCTTCAGGCTGGGCTAAAGAGGCTGCCATAATCAGGTCACCTTCGTTTTCCCTATCCTCATCATCCATGAGTATGACCATCTTCCCTGCTTTAATATCTGCAATGATTTCTGGCATGGTATTGAAATTCATAAAATTCACCATTTGGTTTTATATATTTTTATCTAGAGCGTGTTGTCAATTAAAAAACTAATGGATCATAAGCTACCGTCTATCTGGTCTTATGCTTTAATCAATCACACGCTCTAATATCATTTACTAAGTTTGATAGATCCCATACTTATTTCATAGATATAGTGGTATTTACGCCTTCACTGGCATCTTCATCGAACCAACGCGATATCACTGTTTTAGTCTGAGTATAGAACTGCACCGCTTGCTTGCCATAAGGACCTAGGTCACCGAGCTTACTGGCTCTAGACCCTGAAAAAGAAAACATAGGTAGCGGTACTGGAATTGGTAAATTAATACCGACTTGTCCGACGTCTATATGTTGTTGGAATTTATGCGCATGGGCGCCAGACTGGGTGAAGATGGCCGTGCCATTACCATTCGGATTAGTATTGATAATTTCGATGGCTTCCTCAAGTGTGTCGGCATACATAATGCACAGGACAGGACCAAAAATCTCTTCGGTATAACAGCCCATATCCGCTGTCACATTGTCTAAGATAGTTGGCCCCACAAAGTTACCGTCTTCGTAACCTGCTACCTGACAACCACGACCATCTAGTCTGAGGGTTGCTCCTTCATCAACGCCCGCTTGGATTAAGCGCTCTACACGTGCTTTGGCTTGCTTAGATATTAATGGGCCCAAATCTTTGTCGTCCTTGCCAGCGGATACCACCAGCTGAGCTGATTTTTCTACAATGTCATCCACCCATTGCTTAGATTCACCAACCAACACGACGACAGACAGTGCCATGCAGCGCTGTCCTGCTGCACCAAATGCTGCGCCTGCTAACTGGTTCAGAGACTGCTCTCTATTCGCATCAGGCATGATGACGGCATGGTTTTTCGCGCCCATCATACATTGCACACGTTTACCAGCCTGACCTGCACGGTCATATACATGCTTGCCCACTGCGGTTGAGCCAACAAAAGACATCGCTTTTATATCTGGGTGATCACACAGCGCATCTACTGTATCTTTACCGCCATGGACAACATTTAACACCCCTTTTGGTATACCTGCCTCAAGAGCCAACTCGACCAATCTCATGGTAACGATTGGGTTTTGTTCAGAAGGTT
>NZ_JBQSXG010000154.1:0-6570 GCF_052378005.1 Psychrobacter sp. AOP31-B2-9 | reverse complement strand
GAGATAGTAGGTTAAAACCGTATCTGATTTATATGTAAGTGATTATCATTAAATATAGATAAGGAATGTCTTATGGCGACTAATAGCAGTCCCACAAATAATAGTGCCACGAATGATGCTGCTACGACTGACAGCATTGCAAAAAACACAAAGGTTTTGGACATCGGTGGCGCGGTTCGTGATGGTGAGTCTCTAGATGTACAGGCAGTCAGTAGCTGGTTACGCGCACAGGGTGTGAATATTCAAGGTGAACCTGAGGTTACTCAGTTTTCCGGAGGCGCATCCAATTGGACATATCGTCTGAAGTATGACAACCAAGATTTGATATTACGTCGTCCCCCAAAGGGAACCAAAGCCAAATCTGCTCATGATATGGTGCGTGAATACACAGTTCAAGCCGCATTGAAGGATGCATATCCCTATGTGCCAGAAATGATTGCGTTGTGTCAAGATGAGTCGGTTATTGGTGATGATTTCTATGTGATGGAGCGTGTTGAAGGCATCATCCCACGTGCCAATTTACCCAAAGATATCAATCTTAATCCAGCCCAAATCCGTGAGTTATGTACCAATGTTATTGATGCTTTAATAGAGCTACATCAAGTTGATTATAGCAATCATCCTAACTTAGTAGCGTTAGGACGTGGTGATGGCTACTGCGCACGACAAGTTGGTGGCTGGAACAAACGTTATGCTAAAGCTAAAACGCCTAATGTTCCTAGCTTTGGCCTAGTTGGCCAATGGCTCACTGGTCATACACCAGCAGATATCAAGACCTGCGTGATTCATAACGATTGGCGCTTTGACAATGTTATTTTAGATGCAGAAGATCCCACACGAGTGATCGGAGTGCTTGATTGGGAGATGGCAACGCTAGGTGATCCGCTAATGGAATTGGGCAGTGCCCTTGCTTATTGGATAGAGGCTGATGATGATGCAGTGATGCAGCAGTCACGTCGTCAACCGACACATTTAGACGGTATGATGACCCGCAATGAAGTAGTGGACTATTACCTGACAAAAACAGGTCTGCAAGTCTCTAATTGGACGTTTTATGAGGTATTTGGCTTATTTCGTTTGGCTGGTATTATTCAGCAGATTTATTATCGTTTTTATAACAAACAAACCTCAAACCCAGTTTTTGAGAGTATGTGGATAGTGGTTCACATGTTGCATGCTAAATCTTTAAAGCTCATTGCGGCATTTGAAGGTGATGCATCATTTACCGCATATTTAACAGCACATTCGTCAGATATTAAGATAGATGCCGAAAGTATGGAGCAGTTGCCGAGTGAGGTGCAAGCGCTGGTAAAGAGTACATTACCGAAAGGCTATGCTGACGCTATGTATGCTTAGCTTACCTACAATATTACGAGGTATTTGTAGCCATTATGTTCATGGTTACAGCTACAAAGTGTTTTTTTCGTATCAAAAAGCGCATAGCTGCAGCTACATATATAAAGCACCTTATAGAAAGGCATAGAAAACAGGCAATATTAATATGACAACCATCCTTTTAGCACGTCACGGCCAGGCATCATTTGGACAAGAGAATTACGATCAGCTCTCAGAGTTAGGTATCACACAAGCAAAAATGCTGGGTCAGCACTATGCGGCCACACAACGCCGTATCGATGCCATATTTACAGGGAGTCTGGTGAGACAGCAGGATTCTGCTCAGCATTTTTTGGCCAGTTATCAGTCATCTATGACTATTAAAAATAGTCGCAACACGTCTACGAGCATGCGTGAGCCTGATAGTTATATTTTACCGCAGTTTGATGAATTCAATCATAAAGACGTGTTTGTCAAATCGGATCCTGCGTTTATTAATAAAGGCGCGATTGCAGCTGAGATTGCTAAAGCAGAGGTGCCAGCGACCCGTTTAGCTGAGTTGTTTGATCAGGCGATGCAGCGTTGGCATGGTGGTGACAACGATCAGGATTATCTAGAAAGTTGGCCGCAGTTTAATCACCGCGCTCAGCAAGCACTTGAACAGGTTTGTATTCAGATAGCCAATCTTAACTTGGATGCTGATAATACGGTATTGGTTTTTACCTCAGGGGGTGTGATAGCAGCTATTACGGCACAGCTATTAAAACAAAGCAGTCAAACCGCATATCAGTTGAATAAAAATTTGGTCAATACCGGTGTCACTTCCATTACTGTCAAAAACAAAAGTACACGTTTATTGTCTCTAAACGAATACAGTCATTTATTTTCTGATGGCCAATCTTTCGTAACGTGGCGTTAAACATAGCAGCAACGACAAGGAAGTTGCTTAAGATACATAACTGCGCTTTATATGAGTAAGGTCAGCCATAGCATTGGTCGGATGCTGTTGGTTTATTTTGATAACAAACAAAATCAATCTATAAATTTAGGATATTATAGATTATCGTTTTGATCTCATGTCGATATAAAAAGGACTGTCCATGCAAAGTAGAGTGATAAATTTGCTCACCAAAAAAGCCAGACAAAATAAGAATAAGATATTTGGTGCCGTTCAGCCAACACGCTATTTACAAAAGCTAAATAAGCAGCAGGTTGGACAAGATAAAACCGTACTTATCACAGGTGCGAGTTCAGGTCTGGGGGAAGGGATGACTAGGCTCTTTGCTGCGCTTGGCTACAATCTTGCGATATGCGCGCGTCGTATAGATCGTTTGGAGGGTCTAAAATCAGAATTGGTAGCAGCATATCCTAATATTCGTATCGAGCATCGAGCCTTAGATGTCAGTGATTACAGTTCGATTTTTGAAGTGTTTGATGCCTTTACTGCTGATTTTGGTCATATTGATAAAGTTGTTGTGAATGCAGGTGTTGGCGAGAGTCGCCGTATTGGCAAAGGTCGTTTTGAAACCAACCGCCGTACCGTTGAAATAAATTTCGTATCAGCCTTAGCACAGTGTGAAGCGGCTATGAATGTTTTTCGAACACAGAATGCTGGTCATTTGGTTGTGATATCTAGTATGTCTGCGATGCGTGGCTTGCCTAAGCATCTGACGGCTTATGGTGCTGCCAAGGCGGGATTGGCTTATTTGGCAGAAGGTATTCGTGCTGATATGCTATTAACAAAGTTGCCGATTAAAGTTTCCACTATTTATCCAGGTTATATTCGTACCGAAATCAATGAAAATGCCAAGCCACTGCCGTTTGAAGTAGATGCTGAAACAGGTACCAAAGCAATCGTCGCAGCGATTGAAGCTGGCGTAGATGAAGCGTGTGTACCAAGCTTGCCTTGGTCAGTTGTCGGGCAGGCTATGAAACACTTACCATTACGGCTGGTTAATAAGATGAACTAATAGTCAGTCATCAAAATATTAAAAAAGCCCTTTACTTGATAAGTAGAGGGCTTTTTTTAATTCAAACACTATGACGTTCAGACGTTATAGTGTTTGAGGGTTATCTGATATATGTTTTTCGCGCAATTTTTTCCGCAATACTTTACCAATATTGCTCTTTGGTAGTTCATTGATGAATTCAATATGACGCGGACATTTGTAACCAGTGAGGTTTTCCAAAGCATATTCTCTAATATCATTTTTGGTGACATCATCATCGCTCGGGACAACATAAATTTTGACAGCTTCGCCTTGGCGGCTATCTGGAATACCAATTACCGCACAGTCAATAATGCCTTTGTAGTCAAGCATGACGGATTCAATTTCATTTGGAAAAACGTTAAAGCCTGAAACCAAAATCATATCTTTTTTGCGGTCAAGTAGGGTGATATAACCTTGTTCATCCATGCTGACAATGTCACCAGTGCGGAAATAACCATCAGTGGTGAAATCGTTGCTACTGTCTTTATTAAAGTAGCCTGAGGTCACATTAGGACCTTTTATACACATTTCTCCTGCTTGATTGAATCCCACATGTTTACCATTATCGTCAGCAACGATGACATCGACGCTAGGAACGGGTATACCAATTGTACCGTTGAATTTACGGTCAGTGATGACGTTGGCTGTACCAGCAGCAACACCTTCAGTCATGCCCCAACCTTCAATCATTGGGCAACCAGTGACTGCCAACCATTTAGCCGCGGTCTGTTCAGTTGCTGCCATACCACCTGCTTGTGATATGCGTAGTGAGCTAAAATCCAAATCTTTAAAGTTTGGCTGATCGAGTAAGCCTTTGAATAGTGTGTTGACAGCAGGAATAATATGAAACGGTTGTTTTGATAATGTTTTAACAAAGCCTGACATATCGCGTGGGTTTGGCACCAATATAAAGGTGTAGCCTGAACGCATACCAAGCAAACTCAGCATAAATGCAAAAATATGATATAGCGGTAGAGCCATCACCATATTGATATAGACTTCGTTAATTTCTGAAGTGACAGGGCGGTACCATGCTTCTGACTGTAGAGCAGCAGAAACGATATTACGCTGTGATAAAATCGCCCCTTTGGATAGTCCTGTCGTTCCACCCGTATATTGCAAGATAGCTTTTTGTTGCATGGTGGTTTTTGGCGATTGAACAGGTAGGTTTTTGCCTTTTTTAAGCACTTCAGGAAACTTAGTAACCTGATATTTTGGGTCATTAAGATTATACTTGGGGACTAAGCGTTTCACCTGACGGATAACGGTATTGACTAAAATACCTTTTAGTCCCATCATATCGCCCATTTTTGAGAGAACAATGCGCCTGATGTTTGTCTCGTCAATAACTTGCTCAAGTGCTTGGGCAAAATTATCCACCACAAAAATAGTCTGGGCACCTGAATCGTTTAACTGATGGCGTAGCTCACGGCCAGTGTATAATGGATTAACAGGCGTACATACGTATCCTGCGCGCAATATACCAATCATTGTAGGTAAGTATTGCGGAACGTTTGGCATCATTAATGCTACGACACTGCCTTTAGGAATACCTTGAGCTTGTAACCATGCGGCAACTGCAAGTGATGCTTTGTCCACGTCACCATAAGTATGAGTAACACCCATACAGATAGTCATAGGATGGGGACGGAAACGGTCAAAGCATTCCTCGTATAACTCAATCAGATTTGCATATTGATCTGGATTGATGGTTTTAGGTACATTTTTTGGGTATTGAGCAAGCCAAGGTTTATCAACTGTCATACTTAGCGTTCTTAAATGCTGAGATTAAGTTAAGGTTCTATAAAAAGGTAGTCACATTCGTGTCAAACAATACAGATCGTTGCTGTGAGAGCAATGGCTTGCTGAGTGACATGATATGGTTTCACAGACTGTTAGAATACGCTGGCCTTTATATCTATAGCTTTTTAATTACAAATTCATTTAACCGCAAAGAATCATAATCTAAGTAGATTAAACGGTTAGGTATTTTTTTTGAGACTGAAAAAAAGTAAAGCAACTTATTTTGACAACACATTAACATAACTACAATTGATTTTTTTATGCCAATATAATACTTGATAGTTTATATTTAAATTTGATTAATTTAAATATATATGTTGCAACTATTTTGAGATAAATGGTCGATAAGATGTTGTAGTCGGTTATTTTTATTGAGAATAATAGTCATTATAACCAGTATTACTCTTTTAAGGCAATTTATTGGGTGATAGTTTTAACAATATGGTTATAACAGGGCAGGTTTCTGCATAGAAATTATCTATTTTTACAGTTCAGAGCGTTCTACCAATAGTATCAAACGCCCTTATTTAAAAAACTTATGTTTATTTTTTTTGGGAATTATTCGATATTCTTTTATAATCTTTGCAGCAACACCTTACTTATATGTCTCTTTGGTAATTCATTTACAAATTCAATATGATGCGGAGATTTGTAACCAGTAAGACTTTCCAAAGCATTCCTCATAGAGCTCTTTAATACTGTTGTACCTATTGGGATAAATCGTCTTAGGCACGCCATTGTAGTAATTAACAAGCCACGGTTTGAGTATTCAAAAATAAAGTGATTATTAATGAGTACACTATCATGAATGTGGATCAAGTAAACATTGGTTTGTCGTACTGGGTAGTACATAAATTAAAATAAATATATTCATAAAATCAAATATATAGTGGGATACTTTCAACATGAGGCGAGCGTTACAATGGAAGTTATGAGGCAGTATTTAACACATTAAGGCATAAATTCTTTATCTCTAACGCTATAGGTGGTGAGTCATTCATGGTGGGATAAATTGATAGCTTTTATTAAAAAAACGTCGATAAATGAGTAGGGCATTGATTGTACAACCAAGCGTGCTACTCACACATATCAAAAAACATCGTTATTATTTGGTAACGAACGGCTTGAGTAGGATCAGCCCCCGCAAGAATTTGTCCTGTCATCATGCCCGGCAAACTGACGATACCAACGACTAGCATAGAGTTTAATGTTGGCGTCATACCAGTGATAATGGCCGAGCGTATAGGCTCGTGTACCGCTTCAAATGGCCGCGCAGATAGGCTTAGCATCATCTCGATACGCCCCCGCTGCTCATAAAAAGATTCAATCAGTTGGTTGCTAGTCAAAGCAATAGCAGTGAGAGAGTTGCCCAATATTAATCCTAGTATGGGAATGATGAATTGCGGAGTGTACCAAGGCTGCACTTTTAAAATAATCATAA
>NZ_JBQSXG010000153.1:0-6631 GCF_052378005.1 Psychrobacter sp. AOP31-B2-9 | reverse complement strand
CAAGAATAAACCAGAAAAATCTGATGATACTACAGCATTGTTAATTAATGAGGCTGAAAATGCTATAGGAGATAACAGTGAGTTATCAAGCTCTCAAGCTATGGTAAATGATCAAGACGTACCGATAGGTTATAAATTGATTGAAGAGGGAGGTATCATGTTAGATACCCCTATTATGGGCATGGAATGGGAAAGTGTGGAAGATGAAAACACAACCACTAACCCACGTGTGTACGAGCCCTTTACAATATATCAATGTGTCACGGAAGATGGTGAGCATTTACGTTTGGATGTAGTAAATAGTGATATTGGTTATATGCTCAAGTACTATTTTGCCACTCAAGATAACCCTTTGAAGTTAGAAGCACAGCAAGCTACTGAAGATGCCTATTATGTAGAATATCTCAATGCTACTAGTATCACTATGCGGGATCCGAATAATTACTATAATCTGACACAGTATGGAGACGGTGATACCGCCTTTTATATTATTAATGCCATTACTGGTAAAGAGATGAATTATTTCTTATGTGAGGATACTTCGATGAAGGAGGGTCAGCGTGCTTTAGTTAACCAAATGGAACCAGAGCATTTTAAATTCAAACCTATGACTGACGAGCTTGAAAATCTTTTGACTGAACGCTTTGAATATCAGTAAAAGCTTTTTTAGTTATGATGTTTGGTTGGTAACCAAACATCATAACCAACTTGAATCGCACTCAAATTACCCCCATAATCTAAACACTTTTAAATAATAAATAGCCTAAGTAAATATGCCCAATAATTCTAAGAATATCACACAAGCATCTAACGAAGATGCTGCTCGCCAAATCAATAGCACCACTAATCCGAATAAAGAAAGTAATAGCATAACTCACGGAAATTCTAATATCACATCAAACAGCGCCACACTAAGCAATGATAAAGAAGCTACTCAATCTCATATAGCTGACGATTTGCCTGTACTTGCCAAAGACAGCTACTATTTAAGCCGTCTAGAGCGAGAGCTGGCACGTGCTGTCGTGTCTAGCAAAAAAGAAAATAATGAAAAAGCCAATGATGCGTTAACGAAAAAACGCGAGCAGTACGAAAAAATAAAAACCCGCTCACAGCAGGTGGTGCAGGCACGTATAGATAGCATTCCTGCTGACTTGCCAGCCAAGCTAAACCTTGATCTGCCAGTCAGCCAACGGGCAGAAGACTTGGTACAAGCAATCATCGATAATCAAGTCATTATCGTCGCTGGTGAGACGGGCTCTGGTAAGACGACACAGTTGCCAAAACTTGCGATGCTAGCAGGGCGTGGTATTACTGGACAGATAGGGCATACGCAACCAAGACGTCTAGCGGCGAGAAGCGTGGCAAACCGTATTGCAGAAGAGTTGGGCGAACCGTTAGGGAATACCGTTAGCTTTAAGATTCGCTTTAACGAGCAAGGATCGGCACAGTCAGTCGTCAAGCTTATGACCGATGGTATCTTATTGGCCGAATTAGGGCATGATCGGTTTTTGAGTAAGTACGATACGATTATTATCGATGAGGCGCACGAGCGTAGCTTAAATATCGATTTTATTATGGGTTATCTCAAAAAAATGCTACCCAAGCGTCCTGATCTAAAGGTGATTATTACTTCAGCGACATTAGACACCAAACGCTTTAGTGAGTACTTTAGTCATTACGATGCCAAACTTAAACGTAAAGTGCCTGCGCCAATCTTTAATGTTGAGGGTCGCAGCTTTCCTGTTGAGGTTCGTTATCGCCCATTAACCGACGAGCCAGTAAACAGCTCTGATGATGACAGTTATGATGATTTTGAAGAAAACTTGCCACGCGCCATCGTTGCCGCAGTCGAAGAATGCTTTGGCGATGCCCAAAACAAAGGACATGCTGATCAAGCAGATATCTTAATATTTGCCGCGACTGAAGCTGAGATCCGTGAGACACAAGAGGTGTTAGAGCGTCATGGACCTAGGCATACAGAAGTGCTGCCTTTGTTTGCGCGGCAGACGTACGATGAGCAGCAGCGTATTTTTCAGCCATCCGGTCGTGGCCGACGTATCGTTATCGCGACCAACGTGGCTGAGACTGCGCTGACTGTGCCTGGTATTCGTTATGTGATTGATTTGGGTTTTGCACGAATTTCTCGTTATTCTTACCGCTCGCGTGTACAGCGTTTGCCGATCGAGGCGATTTCACAGGCCGCCGCCAATCAGCGTAAAGGTCGCTGCGGGCGTGTTGCGCCAGGTGTTTGTATACGTCTGTATAGCGAAGAAGACTTTAGCGGACGCCCTGAATTCACTGAGCCTGAAATTTTACGCACTAACTTGGCCTCAGTGATCTTGCAAATGGCCAATTTGCGCCTAGGTAGCGTTGATGATTTTTCGTTTATCGAGCCACCTGACAGTCGCTTGGTTACGGATGGGCATAAGCTACTGGATGAATTAGGGGCGATTGCTTCTAAAAATAAAGCTATTTCTGCGACTAAATCCAATAAATCGAAGTCCAAAAAAGGTCTAGATCACCTGCGTCTGACACCGACTGGCCAAAAGATGGCACGTATGCCAATTGACCCAAGGCTGGCGCGAATGTTGGTTGCAGGTTCTGACTTTAACTGTATTCGTGAAATGCTTATAGTCGTCGCCGCGCTTGCGGTACAAGACCCACGTGAGCGTCCTGCTAATAAGCGCCAACAAGCCGATCAAAAGCACGCAGAGTTTCGTCAAGATGACTCTGATTTCTTGTTTTATTTAAGCCTATGGAAAGCACTGTTCGAAAAAGATGAACACGGCAATAAGCTGTCTGGCAATCAGCGTAAGCAGTTTACCAAGAAAAACTATCTGAGCTTTCCACGCGTACGAGAATGGAGTCAGACGCACCGCCAACTGGTACAAATGGTCACTGATCTAAAACTTACTGATGTTAATGATGTAAAAGGTACGGATAAAAAAGCGACTACTGAAATAACAACCAATGACCCGACAGCGATCGAAGACGAAGATCTAAAAGCGGTTAAATACGCCAACTTGCATCGTGCGTTGATGACAGGTCTGCTCTCTACTATTGCTCATAAGACCGAAAATCGTGGTGAATATCTCGCAGCTCGCCAGCAAAAAACCAAAATATTTCCAGCCAGTACAGTATTTAAGCAAATACCACCATGGGTGATGGCCTTTGAAGTAGTAGAAACTTCTCAGGTCTTTATGCGCACGGTGGCCAAGATTGAACCAGAATGGATTATCTCCGCTGCTGGTGATTTGTTGAAGTATCACTACTTTGAGCCGCATTGGTCAAAAAAGACAGGTCGCGTCAAAGCCTACGCGCAGATTAGTCTATTTGGTTTGATTATTATCAGTAAGCAGCTGACCAATTATGAGCAGGTCAATCTAAGCGAGTCACGTGAAATTTTTATTCGTGATGGTTTGGTCACTGGCAACTTGGGTCGTCAAGCGCCATTTTTACAGCACAACATGGATAAAATTGCAGACATTGAGCGCATTGAAGACAAGTTACGTCGTCGTGACTTATTGGTTGATGAAGAGTCGCTGTATCAGTTTTATGATAAAAAAATCCCTGAACACATTGCCAGTCGTAAAACTTTTGAAGATTGGCGTGCTGAAATCGAAAAAACAGATAGCAAGCATTTATTCTTTACTGATGAGGATGTACTTAATAGCCAAGCGCCGACCACAGGAGATTTTCCAGAGGTATGGAAGCTAGGTGACTTAAAACTACCGCTACGTTATGTCTTTGATCCAGCAAGTGATGATGATGGCGTGACCATTCGCGTACCGCTTGTTGCGTTGCCGCAGCTTGATGCGATCGAGCTGTTGTGGGGTGTGCCGGGTTGGCGCTATGAGCTGGTACTACAGTTGCTAAAATCATTACCCAAAGACATTCGCCGTCAGATCGTACCGATTCCCGATACGGCTGATGGCTTGTTTGACGAGTTACAACCTGCTGGTGGACAAGGACTACTGAAGCAACTCTGCCAAGCGCTTAATCGTCGCGGCATTATGTCAGTGACACCAGATAAGTTTAATCCGTCTACGATTGACCGTTACTTACAGCCACAAATCTGCGTCGTTGATGATAAAAACCGTATCATCGAAAAAGGTCGTGACCTGCAAACGTTACAGATTCGACATGCCAGTGAAACCAGTCAAGCAGTCAATGAGCAGCAAGGCGCGCATACTGTGTTTCCCGAGCACTTTTCCTTTAGTAAAAATCATCATAGCGCAGGCGTGGTGATGAAGCAGTTTGCGGCATTGGTCGCTGATGATGCAGGTGAGGCGGTATCAATCCATCAGTATACGGATGTTAATGCAGCATTACAGGCACACCGCATCGGGGTATTAACGCTAATTAAAAGTAAGCTTGGTGCAAAGAAAAAACAGCTCACCAGTCAAATTGATAGCATTTTTAAATTGGCATTTGCACCACTTGGTGATATGAGTAAGCTCAAAACGATTGTTATCGATGCAGCATTAGATGCAGCGCTTGAAGAGCACTATATATTGTTTGATCATAGTACAGACTTGCCCGAAAATGCAGATGATACTGCGGTAGCGCTTGCTGAGGAGTTGCCGTTTACCTCAGCAGAATATGAAAAAACCTTAGAAGTGGTGGCTGGTAGCTTTTTATTGACTGGTCAAAGCGTGATTAAGACCCTCAAAAATGTCTATACCCGATGGCAGCGTATTCGCCAAGGCTTATTGATGTTAGATCGAGAGATATTCGGTGAGTCTATTGAAGATATCGAAGATCAGCTAGAGGATTTGCATTTGGCTGATTTTGTCTACCGAATGGACTATAGCCATTGGCAGCAGTATCCACGCTATCTAGAAGCACTAGAGATTCGTCTTGAACGCCTTGAACATAATCTTGATGCGGATCTCGATGGCGTTTATGCGCTAGATTTACATATGGAGCGCCTTGCAGGACGTGCGGATAAAGAGGCTATTAGCGACTATCGTTGGATGGTGGAGGAGTATCGTATTCAACTCTTCGCTCAACCAATGAAAACGCGTATAGCAGTATCACCGAAACGTCTGAGTAAAATGTGGGATAAGGTGGGGTAAGGAGGTGTAGTACCGCTGAAGTATGTATTTGTAAATGGATTTTTCTCATGTGAGGCAAGATGAGTAATAGTGGTAACAAAGGTAAAGGTATAGAACAAACAGGCAGTAATGGTTTTTTGCTCAAGATTATCATGATTATTGCTCTTGGTTTTTTAGTTTGTGAGCTCTTAAACCTATGGAAGCTATATCATAATAGAGACTGCTTAGCTGATGTTTATCAAAATGAGGTGCGAAGTACCATCTCATCTCAATTCGTTAACGAAAGTTTTCTAAAGGAAGAAGCTATATTTCCAACACACATTTTATCTAGTAAAAAAGTGAACGAAAAGAATAATATTTGTGAAGTCACGTTATATCATAAAGATAGTGAAATAATCGTTCGTTATCGTCCTAAGAATTACTCTTCAACGTTTAGTGCAGGGCGTGTAAGCGATACAAAGGTATATTATGGCGTAAAGATATTGAACATTGAGGTTGACTAGGTGTCTGTCAGGTAAGATGTGATGCTAAAACTGAGACAGTGTGAGTAGAGTATTTTATTATACAAGCTAAATAAAACGAAAAAGGACAGTTAAAATGTGGGATGAACGTTATAGTGGCACAGAATTTGCTTTCGGTACAGAGCCTAATGATTTTTTGAGAGAAACGTTTGAGCAGATACCTGCAGGCGGGCGTGTATTATGTCTAGCAGAGGGTGAGGGCAGAAACGCTGTATTCTTAGCTGAGCAAGGCTATGATGTCACTGCGATGGATATGTCTGAAGTGGGTTTGATCAAAGCGGTACAATTAGCTAAAGACAGAGGAGTGACAATTACCACTCAAGTGGCTGATTTAGCTGATTACCAGTTTGGTACAGATAAGTGGGATGCCATTGTGTCTATATGGGCACATGTGCCTGACAAAGTGCGTCAGTATATACATACACAGGTAGTCACTGCTTTAAAGCCAAACGGCGTATTTATCGTCGAAGCTTATACAGAACGACAGTTGGAGACTGATGCTGTTGGAGGTCCACCAGCCAGTCAAAAAGAACGCTTTGGATCGCTAGATAATTTTCAGAGTGAACTGAGAGGACTTACAGAGATTATTGGTGTTGAAAAGCTGCGTATGGTGTCAGAAGGAAAACGTCATCAAGGGTTGAGTGCCGTTGTTCAGTTTGTTGGTAAGAGAGAGATTTAAAACCAGAAGTTTATTTGTTTTATAACTGATAGTGCTACGTATGTAGGCTAAGCGAAGGTGATACATTGCGAAATGTATAGATGGTTCTCTTGTGCCTTATATAGTTAATCTTATTTGAATTGGAGATCGTCAGCTAGATAATCACTTACTGAATGCCCTTTGTCGGGTTTTTAATAACGTTCAGCCTAATATGCTTGTAGCTTTAACGAGTTTCATACAAAGTCGGATAACATAGCTATAAAGGCAAATATAGCCCCTTTCTCTAGTGTTATTATAAGCGATTGATAAGAAATTATTACAAGTGTACATTTTCAATTAGGTAGTTGTTATAATGCAATCGTTTTATGTCAATTTATAGTGCGCATGTAAAGCAC
>NZ_JBQSXG010000152.1:0-6707 GCF_052378005.1 Psychrobacter sp. AOP31-B2-9 | reverse complement strand
ATATTTATATTGTGGAGGCCTTGTATCACCATGACTAATATAACCTAAACGACATTAGCGTTGTTGTTCAATTTGGCTGAAAACCAGCCAGCACCATAAAGCGCATTATGATCTGTCGCTGATTTAAGTTGATAATACTGTTGATATCGAAGGTGATTATGGTAATGTTTCAATGCTTTTTGTTCTTTGATCAGACGTTTTAGGCTGCGTTTGGTTTTCTTTTTAAACGATTTTTTGTGCAGTAGGGGTGAGGCTATTTCAGTGATGTAGTGTAATGCTGTTAATTGATTACGCAACTCATCTGTTGCTTGGTTACTGTTTTTTATATGAACCTCATGTTCCTCAATGCCACCTGTATCAGAGCTATCAGCGTCAATGGTTTCTATGTCGCTGCCACTTTCTTTCGTAATAGTCTCATCTATATTTAGTAGACTGTCATGCTGTTGGGATATGGCTTTTATTAGTGGTTCGATCGCCAGCTTGTTGGCTTGAGGATCAAGGCTTGCATTGCTCATAGTAAAGGCAATCAACTCTAGCAAAGTTAGCTGAAAATCATTGGCGCTGACTGCGTCAATAGGCTGGATTTTGAGAGTTTCAATGTCAGTCATCCAATTCGTTGCAGGTGCGCCATGTGCCTGTAGTTCGGGGTCGATATGGTGGGCTAGGTAAGTCAGTTCGTAATAACTACCAAGTAGAGTGGCGGTTTGTTTTAGTATTGGTTGCCAATCAGGATTGATCTCATCAGAGAAGCTAGCAAATACTTCTAAGACAGCATGTAAGCGGCGAATACCAGTCTGTAATTGCAAAATATGCCCACTGTCAGTGCTGCCAGCTACGATAGCACTGCTATTCGGTAATATTTGCAGCAAACAGTTATGCACGGCTACTCGTACAAAAGCAGGCATGCTAATTTTTTTATTGATTTTCATTTGACGCAGGTCGGTACTTACTGCTGGACTATGTGGTTGTCCATTAATCAGTAAGCCACCACGTTCAGCTTTGGTTACGGTAGATAAGCATAGCTTGTAGCGCTTACACCATGTTTTGGCTGTCGTAAATAAAAAATCTAAATCTCCTGATACCAGTTCGAACTCTATTTCTTGAATCTTTTCTCGCTGAGTATCATCGGTACCATGAATAATCTCGCCATGATCGTAGGCTATCTCGATGCTGTTTTCCGTTTCGTCTTCGCTATTTTCTATCAGCAACCGAGTGGTGCGCTGTACATCAGTGACGTACAGCGGTGTGAGTTTTTTGGCTAGTTTTTTGAGCTTAAAGGTGGATAATGCTGGCGCGATAGGCGTTTCTTTATAAATCGTTAGGTCAGGCATAAGGGAGTTGGTATCAAGCATTGCCTGTACTTGTTCATTATCTAATATGGCGTTGTGCTCTAAGCGTGATGCCATCCCATCGCCACCAGCTTTGATAGTTTGTACCCAGTTATCGCCTTCTTTACGAATCCGTAAGCCGATACCTGCCTGTGCCAATTGTTGATCGGGTGTGTCGTAATAATGGGCAGCCAGTTGTGTCATCTGTGAGGACTTAACTTGCGCTTGACGCAACAAGCCTTTTAACCGTGATTCTGGCACCAAAAACTTCAACTCTATCTCTTGCATGATGGTTCCCCATTATTTTAAAGCAGGTTAAGTGGCTACTGTAGTCAGTCCATATCCGTCTATAGTCGGTTCAATATACTTTAATCTTTTTCAGATTGAACTACCTACCATCGTATGAAAGCTATTAATCAATAACAAGTAAAATTTGTAGGATTGCCTGTGTTTATTTTCTATAAGCAATATACTTTTATTATATTAGCGTTATAATTGAGCCAAAATATCAAACAAAAGTATATTTAATTATGAACGAAAATTCTATGGTAAGTAAACCTAAAACACCCTCGCAGTCCAATAGTTTGTCATTAGTGTTAGCAGCAGTTACCTTGGGGTCAGTCATACTAATCAATGGCTGCAGCCAATCTGAGGATTATGCAGAAAGCGTATCAGATGAATCATCGGATTACGCTAGTGAAGAATCTGTTGCCGCTGATACAAATGCGCTTATGTCCGAACAACCAACGGCGGCTGAAGAGCTAGAGGCTAACAGCCAAGCCAATGAATTGACAGTTGAAAGTTTATCAGGAGACAGCGAGCAGACGCTAGGTAGTCAGGTCGCTGATATCCAGATAAAAGGTAAATCGCTGCTGATTACTTCCAGTGCAGACTTTACCGTCAAAGATGTCGTCAAGAGTAGCGCTGCTATTGAGGCATTGACACGGCAGCAGGGTGGTTATGTAGCGATCAGTAATATTAGCAATTATCCACGCAGTGATAGAACCTTCGTTCAAGGTGATAAAAACATTACCATCACTACTTATACTCGCCAAGCTGAAATGACCGTTCGGGTACCTCGTACCAACGTCAGTAAGTTCTTAAAGCAAATGCAGCAGCAAGTGGCTTTTTTAAATGAGCAGGAATTTACAGCGCAAGACGTGACGTTAGATATTTATCGTGAGCAGTTGGTAAGTCAGCTAAACAGTGATATGGCAAGCGAGCTTAGCGAAGAGCGACTCGATAGTGAAAACAATAAAGACCAACGTAGTAATATCGAGGCTATTACTGCTACTTATACTGCGCGCCGGCAACAAGAGCTGGCAAAGCTTGAGCAGATGGATATCGCTGATAAAGTTAAATACAGTACGATCAACTTAGTTTTTAGCCAGCCAGACATTAGCTATAAAGAAGTCACTCAAAACCTAGATGTTTTGATAGATGCTGAACGTCCAAGTTTTGGTACTGAAGTCAACAAATCACTCAAAGATGGTTGGAGTATGCTCAGGTCATTCGCACTTGGTGTTATACAATTGTGGTGGTTGGTAGTGCTTGCTGGTATTTTTTATCTCATTTATAGGTTGATAAAAACCATTTATCGTAAGTTCTTTAGACAAAGCCCTCGTATTGAACACTTACGACGTAATCTGATGGGTGAAAACCAAGGTATCTATAATCCAGAGCGTACAAAGAGCAATCAAGTAGGCGATAATACGGGCAGTGCTAAAGAGGCTGATAGCAAGGAGACGGATAGTAAAGATATGAATAACAAGGATGCTAAGCATTAGTTAGAATGAAAGCTCAAAAAGCTCATAATAATAAAAGCATCAGTAAATACTAAAAAGCCGCCCTACATCCTGTAGGGCGGCTTTTTTAGTTTGTAGTTATAACTAGTGTCTGCTTATAACTAGCACTGACTTATAAAGTGTCGGTGATTAGAACTGGTTCATCGTGTTCTTGCCGCCGCCTGCTTTAAGTGCGTTGTCACCAGAGAAGATTTCTTTGTGATCATCGCCAAGGTCAGAACCTGCCATTGCTTGGTGCTTAACACAAGAGATGCCTTCACGGATTTCTTTACGTTGTACGCCAGCTGCATAAGCAAGCATGCCTTCTTCACCGAAGTAACCTTTAGCCAGTTCGTGAACGCTAAGAGCAGTCGTGTGGTAGGTCGGTAGCGTGATTAAGTGATGGAATACACCCGCTTCACGTGACGCATCACGTTGGAAGTTCTTAGCGGCTACGTCAGCTGCTGCATCAAGCTCAGTACCATCGTAATCCGCACTCATCAAGTCATCTTTATTGTATGCAGAGATGTCTTTGCCCTCTGTTTCCCACTGAGCGATAATTTGCTTACGGAAGTTAAGCGTCCAGTTGAATGATGGGCTGTTGTTGTATACCAGCTTCGCTTTAGGCTGTTGCTCTTTGATACGATCTACCATTGATTTGATGTGGGCAACATCTGGTGTTGGTGTTTCAATCCAAAGTAGGTCAGCGCCATTTTCTAGAGCAGTGACACAGTCAAGAACAACGCGGTCGATGTTAGTATCTTCACGGAAGCTGTATAAGCCGTTCGGCATACGAACTGGACGTACTAGCTTACCATTATGCTTAAGTAGACTGTCGTTTTCGTTAGCGTCTTCAATGCTCACTTCTTCCATTTCTAGGAAGTCGATGTATTTAGAAGCAAGATCGCCTGGCTCATTTGATACTGGAATTTTTTGTGTTAGTGATGCGCCTTCAGAGTCAGTACGAGCGACGATAACGCCGTCTTCAACACCTAGCTCTAGGAATGCATAACGGATAGCGTTAATTTTCGCAATGTAGTCTTCATGCGGTACGGTTACTTTACCAGCCTGGTGACCACATTGCTTCGCATCAGATACTTGGTTTTCAACCTGAATGGCACAAGCACCAGCTTCAATCATTTGCTTAGTGAGTAGATACGTCGCTTCTTCGTTACCAAAACCTGCATCGATATCAGCAATGATTGGCACAACATGTGAATCAAAGTTTTCGATTTTCTCTAGGATGGCTGAAGTATCTTGACCCGCTTCTTCGGCAGCGTTTAGCTCGCGGAAGTAGTCGTTTAATACTTTAGCATCTGCTTGACGTAGGAACGTGTAGATTTCTTCGATTAGCTTAGGTACTGACGTTTTTTCGTGCATAGATTGGTCAGGTAATGGACCAAACTCAGAGCGTAGGGCTGCAACCATCCAACCTGATAGGTAGATATAAGTTTTAGAAGTCGTACCGAAATATTTTTTCTTAGCATACATTGTTTGTTGAGCAACAAAACCATGCCATGCACCTAAAGACTGGGTGTATTGAGATGTATCATTGTCATAGTCTTCCATGTCTTGACGCATGATTTTTGCAGTATACTTTGCGATATCTAAACCAGTTTTGAAGCGGTTTTGCGACATCATACGTGCTGCATCGGTTTCGCTGATATTCTGCCAGTTACCGTGTTTTTGTTTTAATTCACGTACTAAATCGATCGCTGATTTATATGCCGTTGACATCTATGTCTCCTTGGTGGGGTGTAAAAAACAAATTAAGTGCTTAAGTAATGACGATTGTGTGCTAATAAAAGCATACATTTAGACTTTATATCCATGCTGTCGATATCTTATAAGATGAAACATAATTACAAGCTATCCGCTAAAGCCTTATTTACCCTAACCAAACTTAGTCACTAATACAAGGGATTTACTCAACTTGCTAGTGAAAAAATAATGGGTAATATATGAACGATTGTCGGTCTGATTCATGTATTTCTAAGGTGCTTGTACTATTTGTTGGCTCTCAGTGTCATAATTGGTAGTAAGAGATGTTACAATAATAAGCGGTTTATAGGATAAAGCTAATCATTGTAAAATGATTAAAGTGGTATCTATAAACAATTAATTAATAAGATCATGCTACCGATGAAAGCCATCAACATACTATATAATTGTGTCCGTCAAATGAATATAGTCGATGTATATACTTAGGGTATATCGTTTGTGCTGCAAATCATCTATGAGACTCACTATAACTGGCTTACCAAGATTTATCTAATTTATGATACTTATCTTTGGTATTTTTATAAGTTATAATTCATATATAACAGTACCTTACATTGGCTATATTAAGTTATACTTAGTCAGTATGATATAAAAACAGATGGAAAATAGCGGAATTATGCTGTTTTAGGCTCTACATTGCCAAGACAGCACTAAAAATGCCAAGATTATAATGGCACTTATTCAAAGGCCAAGAGAACTCTATATGAATTTGCAGCGGGTAGATTTAAATTTATTGGTACACCTAGATGTGTTGCTACGAGAAAAAAACGTCACTCGTGCTGCCGAGCAGCTTGGCATTACCCAACCTGCGATGAGTAATATTTTGCGTCGTCTGCGTAAACTATTTAACGACCCATTATTGGTACGTTCTTCTGAAGGTATGACGCCGACTGAGCGTGCTTTAGAGTTGCAGCCTCGTATCCGTGAGATTCTTGCGGATTTGACACAAGTATTGGAGCCCCGTACGGAGTTTCGTCCTTATAGCACTTCTCGCGTCTTTCGGATTATGACATCAGATTATGCAGAAGCGACTTTGGTACCAAAGCTAGTTAAAGCACTGCGCTCAGAAGCTCCCAACGTTATCTTAGACTTCTTAACACCGTCAGACGTCTCTTATCGCGACATGGAGCAGGGGCGCGTTGACTTAGCGATTAACCGCTTTAATGAGATACCGCAAAGTTTCCATCAGGTGCTAGTATGGCGTGATACTTTTAGCTGTCTATTGTCATCAGACAGTCCTTATGCCAATCGTTTTAATCTAAAAAACTATCTCAAAGCGCAGCATGTTTGGGTCTCTAAAACAGGTATGGGCGTAGGCTTTGGTGTCAATCCAGAGAAGTCTGGCGGCTTAGGATCTATCGATCAAGCGCTGCAACGTTTAGGACAAAAACGTCAAATCAGCGTTTTTACGCGTCATTATCAAATGCCAGCTATGCTTGCAGCAAATAAAGATTTGATTGCTACATTGCCGACGCGCGTAGCAAAAATGCAGGCCAATAACGACAGTATTAAGATGGAAGAGCCACCGTTTTTTATTCCTGAATTTGAGTTAACCATGGCGTGGTCTCCGTTATTACAACACCATCCAGCGCATCGTTGGTTACGCCAACTTATTATGCATGTGGCCCGCCAAATCGTTGACGACGAAGAAAACCCACCACAAGAAATCCCTGTGATAAACCATTTGTTTTAAATCGCTTAGGGTTTGTTGATGTACATGAATCATTTATTGAACCAGCCGCAGGGCTGGTTTTTTTATTTGTCCAACTTTACCAAGCCACTGCCTTTACAAAACCACTTCGCTTATAAATAA
>NZ_JBQSXG010000151.1:0-6730 GCF_052378005.1 Psychrobacter sp. AOP31-B2-9 | reverse complement strand
AGTGTTGCTTAATTACAATTAATGAAATGGCTATGTTACTTGTACCATGGTTATGTCAAAAATCCCTAAGTTTGAATGGTAGTTAGTAACTGTTATCAGTCTAGTGCTTCGTAAAATACTAGGATCTGTTGAACATTCAAATGCTCTACTGGTAGCAATTATTTTTAGACAATATGCAGCTGCTATCTCTCTTTTTATCTAATAACCTCTCGATAATAATTTCTGCTGATTTTTCTAAGCGCTTGTTCTATGGATGATGCAGGGTGATAACCAATCTAAAAAGATTGCCACGATTTTGGCTATAGACTTATCAGGATAATAACTATAACCTTATAGTTGAGATATCGCCCAATACAGTCAGTCCACTATAATATTTTCAGTATCGTAAATATTTTTGGATGTACTCACCTTAAAGATAAGCGGCTGATGTATGTTCACCTTAGATAAGGATATGTTTGTTGTGAATGCTACTGCACATTTAACCGCACCGATAGTGTCCAAACGCGATCTGGCCAAAGCCAAAACGCGACGGGCATTGCTAAAAAGCGCGCTACGGCTATACAGCTCAGAAGGTGCTCAGGGCATGAGTATGAATAAAATTGCCAAAGGCGCTGGCATTGCCCAGCCTAGTTTTTACAATCATTTTGACAGTCTTGATGCCCTACAGAACGAGTTGAGCGCTCAGCTAAAAGACAGCTATTTATCACCTATGCGTTTGGCATGGATAGACATGCTCAAAAACTATGATGTATTAAACACAGATCACTTTAATCAACAGTGTGAGCGCTGTTTGATGATGATTTTTGATTCTGCGTTCCAAAACATTGCATTGTTTCAGCACTTACTAGAAGACCGCCCGCGGCTAGAGGCCAGTATAAAAAGCCCATCAGCGTTAAAAAACGGACTAGGGAATTTGGTCACCGACATACAAGAGGAGTGGGCAGAAATATTTATTCAAGGCTTGCAGTTATCTGGTCGTTCTTTTGAGCGTACCGAGGTCAATCTTTGTGTCGATATCGCAAGCGCACAGGTACACGAGTTAATACTAGGCTGTCATCAGCAGCGCTATTCCAGACCACAGGCAATTGCCGCGTTGAAAGCAAGCTTTGATGCGCTGTTCGCCCATTTTTTACAAGGAGGCAGGCGCAGTTAGTAGTGAGAACATTTAGTGATGACAAGGAATGAAGATAAGTAACAACAGTCATCGTAAAACCAGAGTCAGTAAAACACAAAAGGAAGCGTGATTATGACTACAACAGTAGCTACATCAAACACAGTCAATGAACAACTACATTTTAGAACCTGTACCTTGTGCGAAGCGATGTGCGGTGTCGAGATAAAACATGATGGCGAAAAAGTCTTGTCGATTAAAGGGGATAAAAACGACCCGTTTTCGCAAGGCTATATTTGTCCGAAAGCTACTGCCTTGCAAGATTTGCATGAAGATCCTGACCGTTTGCGGCAGCCTGTAGAGAGAACGGCAGACGGTTGGAAACCTATTAGTTGGCCAGAAGCATTGGATAAAGTTGCTGCAGGTATTCAATCTATCCAGCAAAAATATGGTCAAAATGCGTTGGGTGTTTATCTAGGTAACCCTAACGTACACAATATGGGTGGAATGCTGACCATCAAACAGTTACTCACCAGTTTAAAAACCCGAAGTCGTTTTTCCGCAACCTCAATCGATCAATTGCCACACCATATCGTCAGTATGCACCTATTCGGTCATATGCTACGTATTCCTATACCGGATGTGAATCATACCCAATATATGCTTATTATTGGAGGCAATCCGCTGGCCTCTAATGGCAGTATCATGACCGCACCAAACATGCGCCAAAAGCTAAAAGATATCAAAGCCCGTGATGGCAAAGTGGTGGTGATTGACCCAAGACGCACCGAAACCGCCGACATTGCTAGCGAACATCACTTTATCCGACCCGCCACGGATGTGCTGCTGTTACTAGCCATGTTGAACGAAATTTATGCACAAGGCTATGCAAAATTGGATAGTAAAGCCGCCACGCTAGCACCAGAAATTGATCGTATTGCCATGTTTGCCAAAGAATATACGCCTGAGTCGGTCGCCGATATTACCGGTATCGCTGCGCCTGAAATCAAACGTATGGTCAAAGAGTTTTGCGAGGCCGAAAGCTCAGTCTGTTATGGCCGTATGGGTATTTCGGTGCAAGAGTTTGGCTTGTTGAGTCAGTATCTATCGATGGTTATTAATATTGTGACTGGCCGCCTAGATGAAGTGGGCGGTGCAATGTTCCCTAACCCTGCCATCGATGTGGTGAACAGCTCAGGCCCAGGTTATTTGGGCAAACGTCACAGCCGCGTGAGTCACTTACCTGATTTTAATGGTGAGTATCCAGTCGTTGCCATGGCAGATGAGATGCTAGTAGCAGGTGAGGGGCAGTTAAAAGGTTTTATGATGGTTGCTGGAAACCCTGTTATCAGCACGCCAAATGGTGAAAAATTGGACAAAGCTTTATCACAATTAGAGTTTATGGTCTCACTTGATTATTTTGTGACAGAAACCAGTCGTCATGCCAATATTATTTTGCCACCAGTATCGCCATTAGAACGCGATCATTACGACATCACGTTTAACGGTTTTGCGGTGCATAACGTGGCTAAATATTCACCGGCCTTGTTCGACAGAAAAGACAATGCAATGCATGACTGGGAGATTTATTTAGAATTGGCCGATCGCCTGGACAAAGACGCACCAGAGGCCACCCAAAAAGAGCGTGCAGCGACAAAAGCATTCGGACCAAAAATTCTATTAGAGCAGGGTTTAAAATACGGTCCTCACAGAGAAGCGGTCACGATAGAGACATTGCTAGCAAACCCACACGGCATTGATTTAGGCCCATTACATAGCATGTTACCAGAGGCTATTAAACATGCTGATAAACAGATTCATTTACATGTGGATTTTTATCAGGCGGATTTGGCGCGCGTGCGTGAGATGGTACAGCAGTACAATGAAGATGAGATTCTATTGATTGGGCGTCGGCATGTACGCAGCAACAATTCGTGGTTACATAATAGCCATCGATTGGTAAAAGGCAAATCTCGTTGTACGTTAATGCTGCATCCAAAAACGGCAGAGCAGCATGGCATTATCAATGGTCAAAACGTCAGAGTGACCTCGCGTGTGGGTAGCATCGTCATTGCAGCAGAAGTAACCGACGAGCTAATGGCAGGGGTGGTGAGTATCCCACATGGTTTTGGTCACGGCCGAAAAGGCGTTAAGCAGCAAATTGCTCAAGCACATGCAGGAGTCAGCGTTAACGATTTAACTGATGACACTTTGATTGATCAGTTAAGTGGCAATGCGGCCGTGAATGGTGTGCCGGTACAATTAGAAGCACTGGACTCAGTTGTAGATATCGCATTGGCTACTGCATCATAAAACTTGATAGATAGCAGGATAGCTTAGGGCGTATTTGTGAGTGTTTAACAGGTTTTAATATATTGATATTCTGATTAAACACTCATACCCACAAAGTCAAAATCAACGTTAGGCTTTTCGCCTTGTATCAATAAGCTGACGGCTTTTGCAGAGCCACAAGAATGCGTCCAACCTAATGTACCATGACCAGTATTAAGCCATAAATTATCAAACGTGGCTGAAGCGTTATGACTACCATGTCTGACTTGACCGCAGTGTGCACGACCAATCAGCGGTACGTTTGAGGGGGTCATCGGTCTTAATCCTGTCCAATATTGCACAGAATTGGCAATAATACCTTTAGGGAATAACTGCTGTACGCGGCGGGTAATGGCCTCGCAGCGTGTGGTATTTAAGTCTAGGTTGTAGCCATTAAATTCTGCAGTACCAGCCACACGCAATTTATCTCCTAACCGCGAGGCCACCAGTTTGAACTCATCATCAATTAAGCTCACAAAAGGTGCTAAATGCGGCGCACGTGGATTTACAGTATAAGTGGCAGAGTAGCCTTTTGCCGGAAAAATTGGCACATGAATACCCAGCGGTTTTAATAAGCTGACGCTATAACTGCCCAGTGCCAATACATAGTTGTCTGCTGTGAAGGTTTGTGCATTTTCGCCTGTTGGACGGATAGTAACACTATGCACGTGCGGGGTTTTGGCTTCGCTATCGGTATTGAGCGCTAGAATTTCGGTATCGTACATAAAATGCACGCCAGCATCCATGCAGTGCTGTGCCAACCGCTGAGTAAATAGATGTGCATTGCCTGACTCATCACGGCTGGTATAGGTTGCGCCAGTCAGTTTATGCGCAATAGGAGATAGTGCTGGTTCCAAGCTCACAGCGTTATTGATATCAATGACATGGCGTTCGCAGCCAAGTGCTTGCATACGCTCTGTGGGTTTAATCGCAGCATCAAATTCGGCTTGGCTGGTATAAAAATGCATAATACCGCGCGTCTGTTGCTCGTAATTAATACCGATATCGGCGCGTAGTTGCTGTAACGCACCTCTAGAATATAGCCCTAAGCGAACCATTTGCACAAGGTTAGCATCGGCTTTATCGGCGCGGCATTCTTGTAAAAACTGCATGGCCCATTTGAGCTGCGCCTTATCAGCCCGCAGGCGATAAAGTAGTGGCGCGTCTTCTTTAAAAAGCCATTTTAGTGCTTTTTTTGGGGTAGCAGGGTTGGCCCACGGCGTGGCGTGTGATACCGATATTTGACCGCCATTGGCAAATGAAGTTTGTAAGCCTGCTGCCGGTTCGCGTTCAATCACAGTCACATCATAACCTGCTTGACGAAGATACCATGCGGTGGTCACACCGACCACGCCTGCTCCTAGTACTGCAATATGTGTCATAGGATTTTCTGCCGTGACTATAGAATCTGTTAATTATTCAAATATTAGGGCTGATGATTGCTCAAATTGCACCACATTTGGATGTTCAATAGACCCTAAAATAGTAAAATAATTAGGGGTGTTTATTGATGATACGCCACCTTACTTAGCGCGGGCAACATCTGCTTGTAAGGCGGCTGGCAAGTTGAGCGTGGTTAGTGCGCTGTCGGCAAGGTGTTCTGGACGTGCAACCACCAATGCTTCAAAACCGTGGTCGGTTGCAATGGCATTTACAACTTGGATTTTATTTAGCTTGTCACCTGCACTGGGTAGTACATCTTCGCCTTGTACGTAATGCAAAAATGCCTTAGGTGCAGATTTAAAATAAATACGCGCAATCACCTCTTGACCTAAGTAACAGCCTTTGTCGTAGTCCATACCGCCGCGCTGATGCAAGCGCAATTCTTGTGGCTGAAACTCGCCTTGGGTGGCGGCAACTATCCAATAATTGCCAGTAGCAATGCTACATTGCATCCATGCTTGCGTATCCTGTTCGGTATTGTGCGTATCGTCATGGCTAAAGGTTGGTTCATCAGCGAGCATACAAGGGTAAATTAAAATTGGCGCGCTGGTATCAAATTTGGAAAAAGCGCCAAACTTTTTGAGGTGGACAAGTAGCGAGTCTGTACAGTCAGCACTGATCACCACATCAAAATGTTGCTCGGCTTGTTTTTTAATCCAAATACCAAACTCAATACGGCCTTTTAAGTTGCAAATAGCGGCTGCTTGGTAACTCAGCCCCAGCTTAGTCACATCACACGTAAGCTGTCCTTGTAAAAACTTTTCGGCGTCTGCGCCTACAATGCTAATTTGTTGAAACTGCGGTATAGAAACATGACCCATTGTTATTATCCTTTTAATGTCAATTTATTCATTAAAGACGTCAGTGTTGATTTTTTTGATAAAAAACTGTCTGCGTAAATGTAAATGAGACTAAGAAGAGTACCACAAAAACTACCGTCATAAAAAACGTCAGCGCTAAGTGGTCAGTTAAGGTATAAGTTGGGTGCTGAGCGCAGTTTTCAAGCGTACAAGTTGGTGAAAATAGGTGAGTTACGGTACAATAAGGCCTTTGCAATAAACTTAATTTATAATGGCTATCGAGGAAATTATGAGCTTACCCAATTGCCCTAAATGTGATGCTGAATATACTTATGAAGATGGTGCGTTACTGGTATGTCCTATGTGTGCTCATGAATGGACAGCAGCAGAGACTGATGCGGAGCAAGCTGAAGAACAAGAGGCAGTCATTCGTGATGCAGTTGGCAATGAGCTGCAGGACGGCGACGCGGTAACCGTGATCAAAGACCTAAAAGTAAAAGGCTCTTCAACTGTCATTAAAGTAGGCACCAAAGCCAAGAGTATTCGCCTGTTACCAGATGCGACTGATGGCCATGATATTGATTGTAAATTGGATGGCTACGGCCCGATGAAGCTCAAGTCATCGGTGGTGAAAAAAGCTTAAATAGATCGCTTACAAACGCATTGTATTGAGCGCAGTTTTAGTGACTGATAGGATTATTTGTTTTGACATTTAAGGTCTACTAACTATATGAATGCATAAGCTTATTTATGTTTTTGATAAAGATATGCAAAAAGATGACCACCTAAACTTAGGTGGTTTTTTTGTATCATTATTCCTAAATCCGGGTGATGCCTAAGTTTAAAAAAGATGATGAGTCTCTCCAAAATCGTTTCGTATACAAGGCACCTTATAACCGCTTATTTGATACTCGTTTTAAACTTCTTTAACTATACCCTTAAAGTCAACATGGTTTTTTGTAAGAAATAATGAATAACTATGTAGTTTTTCTTTATATATAATAAAATAAATACGAAGAAGTGGTTTTTCTGAAGTATTTTTATT
>NZ_JBQSXG010000150.1:0-6800 GCF_052378005.1 Psychrobacter sp. AOP31-B2-9 | reverse complement strand
AGTTGATATACTCACTCATTGGTTGATATACCTTTCATTTACCAGTTGCCATTTATATAAGTAGAACTCAACATGACACAACCTTTACCATCGTCTGCATTCCTACCTAAAACTTCATTACGTATTGCCTGCGCTCTAGCAATGCTAGCTACTCTTGCAGCTTGCCAAACTAACACCATTGATTCGCATCCCTTATCGACTGTTCAGAATCCATCAACCCAAAGCACCGTGGCGCAAGAAAAAACGTCCAATGATGCTCAGCAGTCAGCATTGGCCATAGACATGTCAGGTCGACATGAATACCAATTAGAAAACGGCCTAAAGGTAGTGGTAAAAGAAGATCATCGCGCACCAGTGGTGATGACGCAGATATGGTACAAAGTAGGCTCAACAGATGAACCTGCCAACAAAGGCGGTATCTCGCACCTACTTGAACATATGATGTTTAAAGGTACAACTGATGTATCAAGTGATGACTATGAACGCTTGATTGCTAAATTTGGCGGTGTCAATAATGCGTTTACCAGCTACGATTATACTGGTTATTACGAGCTGTTCCCTGCAAATCGATTCCCTTTAGCGCTTGAGTTAGAAGCCGATCGTATGAAAAACCTATTGTTCAATGATAAAGAGTTTGCCAAAGAACACCAAGTCGTCATGGAAGAACGCCGTCAGCGTACCGATGACAATCCACTCGCAAAAGCGTATGAGTCATTCCGATTGCTCGCATTGCCCGATAGCCCGAAAGGTGAGTCTGTTATCGGCCCCATGAAGGAGATTGAATCAATCACCCTACCAGAATTAAAGGCATGGTATCAAAAGTGGTACGTGCCAAACAATGCAACCTTAGTCATCGTAGGTGATGTTGAGCCAGAAGAAGTCTTGACGCAAGTCAAACGCTATTTCAGTGAGCTAACCCCAAGTAATTTACCGGAACGCCCTAGCATTAGTCAAAAAGGATTCCGTGGCTATCAGCAAGTTGACTCTGAACAAGCCGTACAAGTACCTGTGTTATTGATGGGCTATAACGTACCAAGCCTTGTTACCGCTGGAGCAAGTAACGAAAAACAAGCGTATGCGCTTTCACTGGCTCAGGACGTATTAGATGGTGGACTATCAGCGCGTCTTGAGAGTCGACTCATACGTGAACAAGGTCTACTAACCACGGTTGGCACTTCTTATGACTTGCTAGATCGAGGCGATGGACTTTTCTTAATTCAAGCAACACCGCGTGAAGGCGTTAGCCTAGAACAAGCGCAGCAGGCCATCATCGCTGAGATAGAAAAACTAAAAACTGATCCCATAGCCGCCGACGAAATTAGCCGTGCCAAAACCAATACGGTGACCGGATTGGTCTATGCACAAGATAGTATGGAAGGTCAGGCTCGTATGATTGGCTCCTTACAGTCTATCGGTCTAGATGACAGGTTACTTGCCGAACTACCAACCAAGCTCGATAGCGTATCAATCGCTGATATACAAGCGGCCAGTAAAAAATATTTAGTAAAAGACAATTTGACGGTGATGCATATCATTCCACCTCAAGACCAAGATGATACAAAGAAATAATGCTGAGATGTGAATGTTTAGCCCAATCATACAGATTTTATTATAAATAAGAAGAAAACCATGAATAAGAATAATGACTTGTCGCACATAAGCAAAAAGCCTTTAAATAGTCAATCAACAAGCAACGCATCAACGCTTATAAAACGAGGATGTCTTAGCGCTACTATATTGTTAAGTTTGACAACATTAACAATGACAGCGCAAGCAGATTCAGCAGCTGTTGAAGAATACCATGGCTCCGCCTCAGTCGATACCAGCGCACCTATTGCTGCGTTATCAAAACTAACCAGCTTAGATAATACCAACGATTTAACCGTTACTGTACCTACGATTCAACAATTCAAAACCAAATCAGGTGTACCAGTACGCTTTGTACAAACAACCACCTTACCAATTGTTGATATTGATTTGCGCTTTAACGCTGGTAGTGCCCGTGACAACAGCATCCAGCGAGATGGTTTTGGTATTGCTAACATGACAGCGACCATGCTGACGCAAGGCTCTAAAAGCTTAGATGAAAATCAATTTACCCAAGCCGTTGAAACACTCGGTATTAATTTAAACAGCAGTGCTTACAAGGATATGTTTATCGTCTCGCTACGCAGTTTATCTGACGATAAACACTTGCTACCTGCTATTGATTTAATGACTCAAATGCTCAGCGAACCTGCCTTTGATGATGCTATTTTGGCACGTAACAAAGCCCGATTATTGGTTGGATTACAACAACAAAAACAAGATCCCAACAGCCTTGCTAGCATTGCTTTTAACAAGGCATTATATGGCAAGCATCCTTATGCCCATCAATCAGCTGGCACGCTTGAAAGCGTACCCAACATCAGTAAACAACAGCTGATAGACTTTAAAAACCGCTATCTAGTCGCGGCTAACGCCTCGCTTGCTATGACGGGCAATTTGACATTAGTACAAGCAAAGCAACTTGCTGAAAACATTACCGCTAATCTACCAACAGGTCAGATGGCCACAGAGCTACCTGAACCAAAGCCTATAAATCAAGCCAAGCATATTCACATTCCATTCCCAAGCACCCAAACCACTGTACTCATGGGACAATTGGGAAGTAAACGCGCGACCAATCCAAAAGATCAACAGCAGCAAACCAATTTTGCTGTCGGTAACGAGGTAATGGCTGGCGGGGATTTTAATGCACGGCTGATGACTGAAATTAGACAAAATCTTGGCTACACATACGGTATATCAGGATCTATGAATCCAATGCTCGCAAAAGGTCCCTATCAAATCGGATTTTCGACCCGTAATGATAAAGCTCGTGCTGCCATTGATGCCAGTTTAGAAGTTATTAATGATACTTTAGATGAAGGTATTACTAGTAGCGAAATGCAGCTGACAACAGATAGTCTTAAGAATAGTTTCCCAATGGGGTTTGCAAGTAATGCGGGAATTAATGGACTACTTGGTATGATGAATTTTTATCAGTTACAAGATAACTATCTGACTAATTACGTCAACCGTATTGATCAAGTAAAACTATCAGAGGTCAATCAAACAATGCGCGATACACTAAAGCCTGATGATTTTTTAATTGTCACCGTTGGACAAGATGACCCTTGGAAAGATGACAAGACTAAAAAATAACCCTGTAAAGGTAAAGAGCGATACCAATTGGCATCGCTCTTTACCTTTATTACGCTTAATCGCTACTGCTCTGAATTCTAGCTGTTCTTAGCTTTTTGTGCTAAAAACACTCTCGGCTAGAAAGTAAAAATTGACACACATCAATCGGAAACAGTTACCGCAACGTCATAAACAAGATTTTCGGGCTTATAGGTTGCACCATCGTAAGCCAATCGAATCACATGTTTGTCATAAGACTCTACTTGATAATCACCGTTAGCAAAATTGTGCAATGTTGGTACGATTAATAACGTTTCGATTTGACGGTCATTTACTTTAACTGAAATTTTTTGTCCATCTTGTGGATACAAGAAATAATCACAATAGTCACTTGTCATTACTTCTGCAGTACGCTTAATAACCTGACTATCAACCCCTTTCTGTATTAACTTTGGACAAACATCAGGACGTTCCGAAGCCAGTCTGGCATAAGAATTCTTGATACTTTCTTTAACATTTTCCGCTTCCTGTATATTACTATCGAGGGTGATAGTAGATTGTGCCTCTATCGGAGGTAAATCCTCAGAAGCTTTATCTATATTACAGGCCGTTATTAAAAAAAGAGCTGAACCAAATACAACCATATAGCTGATATTGAACTGAGCAAAGACCTTTTTGGAAGCATTAAAGCGATTTTTTTTCATCGGTACTGACTGCCAGTGTTTCATAAATACTACTTGTAATAGATTTTTTATAAAATAAAATTTAACTCAGATTCAAAAGTTCACATTACAATCAACCACTTACTTATCTAAAAAAATTAAATATGGTTCTTTTATCTTATAAAATAAATGATATAAATATAAATAATAGCTCATTATAGTATGGATATAATTTCTCAATACAAGTATAACTTCTGAAAATTTATGACTTATGCGTTTAATGCCAATAAATTTAGGTCAGTTAGAGCTAACTAAGTGACCTAAATTTATATCCAATTGACTACAAAACCCCGAGTCTCACTGCCAACTCTATGCCATACGCGACAATGACTGATGGTGTTTAGAGCCGTCTCAAATTTATAAAGACCTAAGTTAATAGCAACTTAAGTTAGTAATGGCTTAGGTTAGTAACGACAAGAAGAACTACTGCTCGCATGATGAAACCCCCATTTACGATAACCATCAGTATCTAGATGGATGGCTCCCGTCGCATATAAACCTAAACCAAAATTATGGGCTGCTCCTTGATATTGCCAAAACTGGCATAGACCATCTTGCATTGTACTCAGCTGCCATAAATTACTTTCATATTCTGGCACCCAAATATCCATGGCACTGGCATTCATATGCTTACTACTATCAGCCCCACCCGCACAGTCATTAAGACCAGGACTACGATATACAGAGCGTATCTCACTACTTGCTGGCAATATACCTTGTTTTTTCAACTCACTATATAGACGCAATGTGGGTACAATATTTGGCCATAACTCTTTCGGTGGTAGTTGATAAGGCTCATAGCCACACTTCTTCCAACTACGTGCGGTCGTCAATAACTGAGATAGTGGTGGTACGTTTTTTGCGCCCACTTGTGAGATGAGATAACGCTGATACTCTGCCACTTGTTTGGCACGATAACTGTTATTGTTTAACCATACGTTAAAGTCCATACTAATCACATCATGATCACCATGGTTATGAGCCGTGTTAGAATCAGGCACACTCCGAGCGATATTCACACTTTTATTCTCTTCAATAGATAGACGAGCCTGCAAATTAAAGTCACGCTGTTTTTGGGCAATCAAACCCTGCATACTATCGCGATTAATCGCATTTTTTTCACTCGTGACACGAGAACTATCATCTAAAACATTTTCAGAAGGCTGAACATAAATATTGCTACCACCTTGACGTACTTGAATACGACGTTCACTATTATCACTGATAATATCGGCATGAGCAGGAATACTACTAGCATACAAAACCAGTAGTGCAATCACAGGCTTGTGAACCTGCCTGTTACGAGGGAGTTTTTTATTATTCATTGCAGGAAGCTACCGCTAAAAACGTTTTATCGATACTATCAAATTTTCAGTAAGCAGGCTAAACTATCGCCTCTAATTAGAGGCCTGATATTTGTAATTAACACTTATCCTTATAAGTTTTATAATTATGTAACTTTATTGCTTAGGTGTTACTTTGTTCGCAATATTTCATTAGGGCGTATTAAAAATATTTTAGATAAAACTTTCCTCTTACACCAATTACCAGACTCACTTTGCCTATGTCTTCTAATCCGCAGTATCGTTTTTCACGCCAAAGCCATCATTTAGGCCAAGGCCATGCACCGACGTTATGGCAACGTATTCATATCGATCCGTGGTTAACCCTGCTTTTATTGACTGTCTGCTGTATTGGTTTGACTATTTTATATAGTGCTGCAGGCCAAGATGTTAGTATGGTTATACGCCAAATGGTCAGCTATGCTGTCGCATTTACTGTCATGTTTACCATGGCGCAAATACCACCTAGTATCTATCGTACCTTTACACCCATATTTTACGTACTTGGACTCATCTTATTGGTGTTGGTTGATGTCATCGGTGAAGTACGTATGGGCGCTCAGCGCTGGATCAATTTACCAGGATTTGGTAGTGTGCAACCTTCAGAGTTTATGAAGCTTGGCATGCCAATGATGTGTGCTTGGTTTTTATCCAAACGTGATCTCCCACCATCTACTTCTAGCATCGCTATAACATTGGGATTAATTATTGTTCCTGTCTTATTGATTGCTAAAGAGCCCGATCTAGGTACCTCGCTATTAGTGGCAGCCAGCGGTATTTTTGTACTGTTTTTGGCGGGTCTGTCTTGGCGCCTGATTTCGGCAGCTGCCGTTCTAGCCATTCCTCTTATCGCCTTTGCCTGGAACTTTCTATTACATGATTATCAACGTACACGCGTACTCACGCTACTAAACCCTGAGGCCGATGTACAGGGTGCTGGTTGGAATATCATTCAATCAAAAACAGCAATCGGGGCTGGTGGTCTCACTGGTAAAGGCTATTTAGAAGGTACACAATCACATCTACACTTTTTGCCAGAAGGTCATACTGACTTTATTATTGCCGCCTTTTCTGAGGAGTTTGGCTTACTAGGTGTTTTGTTATTGATGTTTATTTATTCCTGCTTACTAATGCGCGCATTATATATCGCCTCTACCCACCCTGATACCTATAGCAGATTATTGGCAGGGGCAATCGCTATGTCGTTCTTTGTCTATATATTTGTGAATGTCGGTATGGTTGGTGGTATTTTACCAGTCGTTGGTGTTCCATTGCCCTTTATTAGCTATGGTGGTACAGCTGTCGTGACATTGATGGCGGGCTTTGGCCTACTCATGTCCATCCATACCCATAAATCAGGTTAACGTCAGTTTATTAATCATACAAATAGGATGTGGCGTAGACAATACATTTCCTACAAGATGATGGTCGTAACAAGATAAATGATAAGCAAAAAAATAGTACAGACCACATTAAGATATCAGCAAGTTGCTTGACAAAATTTGTCCATTTTCAATACCTTCATGTTTGATGCCTAAACTGAAGATGCGCTCTAAATTATATAAACTTA
>NZ_JBQSXG010000149.1:0-6865 GCF_052378005.1 Psychrobacter sp. AOP31-B2-9 | reverse complement strand
ACTTTTTTTAATATTATTAGTTTTTAACACTACTTGTCTGTGACGCTACTTGAGTTAAGACTTCAATGAAAATAAAGTTCGCTATTAAGCGTCAGTTATTGACGTATGAATGTATCAAGTGGCTTGATAGTTCAAGTGGAACTTGACACACTGCATGGTTTTAACAGACCTTGCTTGCTGGTTTTGAATTCAATAAATTTATTATTTTCGGTAGCCCATTATGGCTGTATCTAAATACTATTTAGGCTACAAAAAGCTTTCTAAAGCTGTTTTTGAATGGCAAGCTGCTGATAGAACATCGCTGCTGGCTTCATTTATGGTAATGGATGTTTTTTCGCATTGGTTGTGGTGTTTATTTGTTTGGTATCAACGCGATGTTTATAGTGCTTTTATTGATATGAGCCTTCTCTATTCGTTGTGGACTGGCGTAACGATGGTCTGTGTTTTTTTGTTATGGATGTCCAGCCGTTTTTCACCAGCCAAAAACCCTCATAACAATTTATATACTTGGCAAGCAGTGCTCATCACTGTTTATAGTGTCTATATTACCTTTATTATAGTCATACTAGGATATAGTAGTTTGGTCACGGGTGTATCCTTGCTTGGTAGTGCGATGTTGGGAATGCTGCTCATACGTCGACGCTATGTTTGGAGAGCTTTTTTAGGGCAGATTATTGCGATATTATTAGTAACACTATTTCCTTATTGTGGCATCACCTTACCCAGTCTGCGTCAAATGAGTGCCATTACTCTTCCTCCTAGTATTCATAGTTATATGACTTATAGTGATATGACAATCATGAAAAACGAAGCATTGAATTGGGAGGGTATCAATTACCTACGTCAATCTTCCAATATTTTGTGGCGTTCTACACATATGTATATGTCGCTACCAAAAGCCATATTTATTATCTATATGTTCCGTACTTTGTTGGTGGTATTAGATAATAGTAGAAAAGAAACCTTGCAACATGCCAATCAAGATGAGCTGACACAACTAAAAAACCGTCGTTATGGTTTGATGCAAATGAAGCAAGCATTGGTGACGATAGAGGAGACGCAAGATATCAGCGTTATTTTATTGGATTTAGATTGGTTTAAGGAGGTCAATGACAACTACGGTCATGATGTGGGCGATCAAGTTTTAATTACAGTAGCACAGACGCTATCACAGTCTTTAACGGACGATATGATTGTCAGCCGATATGGCGGCGAGGAGTTTTTGATTGTACTGCCAGATAAGAGCCATGCCAGCGCTATGGTTATTGCGGAACAATTAAGACGATCTATCGCGGAAAATGTGATTACGGTTGATAATCAAACGACTTTTACTATAACTGCTAGTCTAGGAGTGTATTCGCTGACTTATAAAGAATGTGCCTCTCTTAAGCAAGCGAATCGAGCAGCAGGAAAGACAGAGACAGGATGTGAGCTTGATGAGTCGCAGCCAACCGAATGTTATACTGAAAGCACATTTGATAACCAAACTGAATTCACACAGCTATCTCAGGATATTTGCCAACTATTAATAGGCACTGCGGACAAGGCTCTATATGAAGCCAAGCACCGCGGTCGTAATCAAGTGGTCAGTGCTAATGAGATGTGGGCAGCAGGTGATCATAGGATTAACTCGCTTTATGGTACCTAAATAGCCGATGGTGTTAGTGGTCTCCATGATTGATAGGCCAGTTTTGTCTTTCATATCACCCTTCATTGATTTGATTATCATGTTTGCTAATTGCTAATTGCTAATTGCTAATTGCTAATTGCTTGACTAAGCTTGCTAATACACTTGTGGCAAAGCTACCAGTCGTTAGCGTGAAGCTTAATACCAGTGTTTCCTCACCTTCTTTATCCTGCCATTCCCACGTCAACGCTTCGATAGGTAAGCGTAATGCTCGTCTTTGAGCCTTAATATCACGTTGCTCTAACCCTGCTGCTAGCTGCGTCAATAATGGGCTGTATTTTACAACTTGATGCTCAATATCTGCGGCTACGCTACTGACTTTATCGTTACTCTTGCCCCATAACACAGCCGTTGGATGAATATCGCCAGTGGCTAGTCGTGCGCGTAATGTGTCGTCTATCGCTTCACTGGTGAATATCGATCCTGAACCATCTAGGTTAAATACCTCACCGGCCAAGCCTGTATTCCAGCTTCCATCGCGGACACGCGCTGCCAGTATTTCGTTAAATATCAGGCTGCGTGCAGCAGACAGTTCCATCGTGTTTTGCTCGCGCGGTGCACGCTTGCGTTTACTCTTTTTGGGCTGTGGGCGACTTTCTGGCACTGGACGTGCAAATAGTCTCAAGGCTTCTCTAATATTATTACCATTACGCCCGAAGCGTTGCGGACCAAAATAATTGGGTACACCACTTTTACTAATAGTCGCTAAATGTTGTTCGATAGCTTTCTTTGCAGATAGTAATTGCTCAGGGGTTAAGCGCTCAGTGTCATGCTCTGTAAACTGAATATCACGCAATGTAATCACAAATTGGTTGGCACGATGCGTACCGCGATTGAGTTTTTTGTTATGCCAGTGCTGCGCAAGGATAGTGACAGACTCATTTTCGCCAATGTCCACTGGTGCAAACTCAGTAGGTGGCAATTGCTTTTTGGGTATGCGCAAACTAAACCACTGGGTCGTCAATGCATGACGGTCTTTTAACCCCGAGTAGCCGACGTCACGCAATGGAATGTCTGCCCACTCTGACAATAGTTTGGCCAAATATGCTGTATTCATGCCTGATTTTTGGATATGCAACCATAGATGCTCACCTTCATCCGTAAAGTCTAATGGCAGTACCTCATTGACGATGAAATCTGTCGTTTTAGCTTTATAAGTGGCTTGTTTTAATAGTGGTAGTATCGGCTGCGGTAATTGTGATGTATCCGCGGCGGCAGTGATGTCGATGTCTGCTACATCAGACGTCTTATTAATAAGTGATGTGTGCTCACAATCTGACTGAGAGACTGTGGTTTCTGCGGTTGCTATCGCTGCGGTATTGTTATCTAGAGAAGTCATAAAATAGTCTGTTGTGTTGGTTATCAGTGTTAGGGATAAGTGATAGAAGTGTTGGTTGGCGTCAAGGTTACGTTTTGCAACGCAGTAATCCTATAAAAAAACATCGTGTTTTGGATGCGCTTGTTACTATCTATTAATAAAGTATTATAACCATTAAGGAAGACTTATGACTAAGGCAACGATCAACACAGTCACCATTGATAAGGCTGATATTCCAGATGGTGGCATGAAATCATATAAGCAAGATGACGATAGTATCATTTTAATCACGCGTGACGACAGCACGTTTCATGCATTTGATGGTAAATGTCCACATGCTGGCGCAGATCTAGGTAATGGTTTACGTTGTGGTCATCGTGTGGTTTGCCCGTGGCATCATGCGACTTTTGACAGTCGTGATGGCACGCTATTAGAGCCAATAGCGATAGAGGGATTGACTCGATATACAGTGACTGATGATGGTGACACCTTATTGGTCGATACTTCTGCTCAGATCAATGAGCGTGTTGAACAGGATAAGTTGTCTGATACGCACACCATCATCGTTGGTGGTGGTGGCTCTGGATTTATGACGGCCGACCAGTTGCGTCAGGGTGGTTATGGCGGCAAGATTACGTTGATCAGTAATGAGGACAAGGCCCCTTATAATCGACCATTACTTTCTAAAGCGTTTTTAGCAGGGAATATGCCCGAAGAAAAGTTACTACTTGGCGGGGCAGATTGGGCACAAAAAAACGATATTAAGCTGCGTTTGAATCAAACGGTTAGCGAAGTATTGCCCAATGAGCGCCGCGTAAACATGGTTGATAGTAATGACGACAACGAGACAGTCACAGCTGATTTTTTAGTGGTCGCTACGGGTGCGTCGCCTGCCATACCACCTATTAAGGGTACAGATTTGGATGGTGTCTATACCTTACGCAGTATGGAAGATGCCAAATTAATAAAAGCCGCTAGCCACGACCAGCGAGTGGCTATTATTGGTACGGGTTTTATTGGTATGGAGGTCGCCTCAGCATTAGCGCAGGCAGGTACGACCGCTTCTATCACGGTAGTTGGTCAAGACAATCGTGTGATGGGCAATATCGTCTCAGAAACCGTTAGCAATGCGCTTATCAAGCTGCACGAGGAAAACGGCATCAACTTTGTATTTGATGCGACGGTCAACGAAATCACCAAGATTGACCGTCAAGTTGACAAAGACGATCAGGCTTCTTCAAATGTAGGCGGTGTCACGCTAGCAAGTGGTGAGCATATTGATGCCGACATTGTGATTCTAGGAACAGGTGTATCAGCCAATACCAGTCTATTAGCAGAGGTCAATGATCCAGATGGTGTACAGGTTGATAGCACATTGCAACTGCGTGATGGGGTATATGCATTGGGCGATATAGCCAAAGCTTCAGGTCAAATGGGGCGCATGCGGATTGAACACTGGCGAGTGGCGTTGCAACATGGTCTTGTGTCTGCCGCTGCGATATTAAATGATGACAGTGTCGAGTCATTAGAGGCGCGTATTCCTTTCTTTTGGACCATGCAATATGGCAAGAGCTTACGCTATAGTGGTCATGCAGCGACACCTGAGTACCACATTTTATTTGGTGCGCCAGATACGCTTGATTATATTGAGTACTATTTCGATGATGAAAATGAGGACACGCGGGCTAGTGCGGCAAGTACGCTTGGACGTGACAAAGAGTTAGTTGCCTTCTCTGAGTTATTACGCCGTGGACACGCACCGACACGCGCTCAGCTCAATGCAGGGTTTGATATTATTGAGCAAGCACAGGCATTATCACAATCAGATTAAGACAAGCTCTAGCAATTTGCACACTATCAGTATTATTATTGAGGCTGACTTTATAAATGAAGTCAGCTTTTTTCATATAAGGATAGGAAAATAATAATATGCACAAAGGTTCTGTGTTTTTACGGCAAGCCACATTGGCTGATATTGATGCACTTGAACAACTGTTAAATCGTTGTTACCGTCAGAAAACTGGCTGGACCAACGAGGCTGATCTCATTGGTGGTATTCGCACCACAGCGGCAAGCTTGACGGCTGTTATTAATGATCCTTGTCACTATTTTTTTGTGTATCCAAAGACAACCACAGGCAAACGTGACGGAGATGAAACGGGTGAGTTGTTAGGGTGCATCAATGTTGAGATAAAAATAGATACAGACTTAAACGAAAGCCTTTTCTATCAAGGAGCTGATAACAGTGCTTATATCGGTATGTTTGCAGTGTTGCCTGAGCAGCAAGGAAAAGGCGTTGGTCATCAGATTTTACAGGCTGCAGAAACGTTCGCCAAACATCGTCTACAATCTGACTTAAGCATCTCTGATAATAAAAATTCACGTCTTACCATGTCTATTTTGAGTCATCGTCCTGAGCTATTGGCTTATTATGAACGCCGCGGCTACCAGTTGAGTGGGCATAAAATAGCTTTTCCTAATGATGGTAATAATGGTGAACCAAAGCGTGATGATTTAGAGCTATTAGAGCTAGAAAAAATAGTTAATCCATAAAACACATCTGCATCTGAATTCGGCGTCGACAGTAGGCGATTATGTCGGCTTAACCTTATCTAATATTATTTCTAATGATTAGCGCCAAAAGTATCGAAAGGTCATAAATAATCCCACGCTCAATAATAAAAATGCCACAATGATTAAGCGCTTAAACCAGTTAAAGGCTGGCAGGCGCGTGGCGTTGTCATCAGACATAAGATAAGCGAACAAACACAGTAGGCTTGCTGCTAATGTCATGATCCCAAGACCAATCGGTAATATAAATAAATACACCTGCCACATAATTATCTCTCAACGGTCAGTATTAAGCGCATCATAACAGCAACGTGATTGTGCTGTCTGTATGAAAGTCGCTAAAAACCTTTGGCGCTCGCTATGTGAAAGCGACCAAAGTATAAAAACAATATAGTCATTCCACTATAAAGGTATTACAGCGTCTCGCTTGAAGTATCACATATACACTCGGTTGCCTTGTACTATTCTTGAATTGAATAGGCTATATTAAAAAATAAGCAAATATCGAGAAATTATGTTGGGTTTAAAGTTATAATTATGTATAGTTAAGGTAACTTTATAGATATTTTGGTAGCAATGAGATTAGTGCTGAAAATCAGCGACACTTTGATACATAGTTTCATATAGATAGTACGTGATTATTATTGATAGTTGAGGTGTCTGTAAAACCAGTTTTAAGGTTTATCAAGCGAGTATTGAGTTGATTTTAATCATTGAAGCTGAGCCATGTTTTTATAAGTTATTCATAGTAAAGTCGTTGAGATATATCAAATAAAACCACGTTTATTCTTAGAGGGATAATATGCTAAAAAAAATCGCTTTTTTAACGATTACATCAATACTATTTGCTGGTTGTGCTTCAATACCTACAGAAAATGTTGAAGTATCTAACGTACTCAAGCAAGTGAAAGCCCCAAGTACAGATAATGCTGGTTTATACATTTACCGTAGTAATAGCGTAGTGGGCGCGGCTTTGAAGAAAGATGTCTGGGTGGATGACGAGTGTATCGGAGAGACCGCGCGTGGAACATTCTTTTATCATGAGGTGCTAGGAAATGCAGAGCATAAAGTCTCTACAGAATCTGAATTCTCACCAAATGATCTAATGGTAATGACCAAAAAAGGTCAAAACTACTTCGTCAAACAATATATCAAGCCAGGTCTATTCGTTGGTGGCGCGGGTTTAAAACTGGTTCCTGAGAGCGAAGGTAAAGAGGCGATCGCTGATCTTAAGCTTGGTGTTAAAGGTACTTGTAGTAAGTAGTTTAAAGAGCACTGTTAGATATTTT
>NZ_JBQSXG010000148.1:0-6912 GCF_052378005.1 Psychrobacter sp. AOP31-B2-9 | reverse complement strand
GTTATTTTCCTTTATCCGATTCGGAGCGACTGGCTTTAAGGCTTGCAAATATTTCATCGCCATTGATAAACCAGTTATGAATCTCAAACGGTGGATTCGGTCTGCAATCGATATTCATTATCGTGATGCAAGCCGCATATAATCCGCCATCTAGATTGCGTAAGCCGTTCATATTGAATGGGTAAGCGTGACCGTTATATAACGACAATAGAAAATCACGACAGACACGACTGCCACCGCAATCATCCAATGCCATTTTTAATACCTTGGTAAGCGCTTCTTTATGCTGTTTGCTTTTAGCAGCTCGCTCACGCGCATACTCTTCTTCAGTCTGTAGTCCTGCTAGTAATAGATTCATGGTTTGGGTTCCTTTTTGATCAAGTGAGGCTTAGGTTTTTAGGCATTTCAAACACCCAGCAGCGCATTGAGCGTCCTGCTATTTTTGATGCCACGACCTTGTTTGCGGCGACAAACTTAAATTGTCGTGACTGGCGTAGCGCGTTGTGCATATCCGCTTGCGGCGGTAGGTCATAACGGTATTCGTTTGCTAGCTGATATATCTCTGGCATACTGATTGCCAACAAATTGGGGTCTTTGCTGTGGTTGATATGCAAGCGGCGAATATGATGACCAGCACCTTCGATTGCGTTGGGCGCTGCATTCAAGCGTTCGAGTACATCAAAGAACTGGATATTGAGCGGATGCTCGGTGTCAAGCGTCTGATCGCGCTCGGTTGCCATATTGAATACTTCCTGCTTTACGGCCCCGTCCAAGCGTTGCAAATCTGGCAATACCAGTTTCATCGCATCAAACATGGCGAGTATCTGCGCGTGGCAATGAGCAACACGAAAAGCTTTGACACCGCTGTCTTTTAACCAGTTCTCATGCGCTATTTTGGTATCAAAAAATACCTGCAGTATCTTGTCTTCCATCTTGAGAATATCGACTAAAAAATGACTGACATCTTCGGTCTGTAGTGCCTCAATGCGTCTGGCTGCTGCTTCAGAATCTCGGGTCTGGTTGTCCAATGCAAAGAATAGGTGGCAGATACGGCTTAGCACTGCCTTGGACGCCACCACGGGCAAATTCTGACTGATGACGATAGTGCCACGAAACGGTGGCTCGTAGACTTCGTTGCCGGCTGATTTGACGCCGCGTGTGCCAATCGTGCCGCCGTCATATAGGTTTTTTAGTTCGTCCCAATTGAACTGACTATTGCGACCAGTGCCGGCACCATCACGGTCAGACTCAATAAAGACACTAGGCATATTTGAGGTTTGTGATAATGAGCGCAGACGACCGGCTTTGGTGGTTTTGTTAGGATCGATACCCTCGTAGCCGTCACGACCTATCAAGCGCCAAAAAAAGCTAAGTAGAGTGGATTTACCAGTACCAGGCTCACCTACGATTTCTAAAAAAGGAAAGGACTTTTGACGGTCACGTACTTGCTGGGCAAATAAGCTGCCCATGAAGCCGACCAGACTAATGACGCCTTGCACACCCCAGCCAGATATGATGTCCGCTAACCAGTTGGCTGGATCTTTGGGGCGGTCACCGATTCTGATATTTGGACTGGCAGCGAGTGTCTTTAGGCTTTTATTATTTGGCAGGTCAAAATAATCATCAGCATTGAGCGGGTAGCTCTGACCATGACGAATAGCGATATCGTTAAAAATGTAAGTCTGATGGTCTTTGCTGTAACCGATAAAGTCGATGGTTTCTACTGTCTTGATGCCGTTAATCATGCGTCCCAACATGACATCTAACTGCTTTGAATTGCCTTGATAGATGACGCCAGGCGCGACTGATAATAGGCGCTTTTTAAATTCACCAGCGGCCGACAGTTGGCTACCGGTAAAGGTATTTTTAGTGTCGCCTTGTGGTGTGCGAATACGAAAAAAATACCACGACTCATCAGTGACAAGGTTTTGCTGATAATAGAGTGCTTGTGGCTGACAGTTCATGATTTGGGTGACAGTCATGCAAGACTGCATTAGATCGTCATGCCATAGCTGTACGGCTTCTTTTAATTCTTCTTCAGTATTGAATAGATCCTCTGTCGGTTCGCTGTCCGCATCCATTTGCTTGGCTTTATCAAAGCTCTCGCTGTCTACTTTTACCCAGTAGGTGCAACTGTTGAAAAACATATAAAAGCTAGTGGTGCCATACTGGTTGTACGTCAGTAGCGCCTTGTCCTTTGCTGTCTCAGCAATAAGCAGCTCACCATAAAAGCGGTAGCGTTCAAGGTCTGACTTGGTGAGTTTTCCTGCTTTGTGTAGGTCGTTCCAGTCTGCACCGTCGCTGTACTCACTTGACTGTGCGGCGGTGACATCCCAGCCGTTTTGGCGTGCGGTGGCCACCAGTTTGTCAGTGGCTTTGCGTCCAGCATGGTCGCTATCGAGTGCTATGATAAGCTTGGGCAGTGGCTTACCAAGCTCTGCCATTCGTGCTTTTATTTGCGCTAAGGTGTGCGCTGGGAAGTTACCGGCGGTGATGTTGCTAATGGCATGTAAGCCGTTCTCAGTCAGTGCCATGGCGTCAAAGATGCCTTCAGTAATCCATAGCTCTTTCACATATGGCCAGATGCCATGCTGTAGGTGCAGCTTTGGCGGTAGCCAAGCATGACCTTTAAATTTAAAGCCTGTTTGTACACGGGCCTTTTTTATATTTGCGGCGGGTTCTATCAGCCGTTCCCAATACCCTAGAGTTTGCCCTTCGCTTGTGATGTTGAAACGGACACTAGGACAAGTAAAATCAGAATAGAAGTCTTTGAATACTTCTTGGGTATAGCTGCCTTGCCATTTGACAATAGCAAAGCCACGTCCCGACTGAAGATAAGCGTCAGCCGTGGCATTTGGGTTGCTGGGTGTTGGTGGGTTTTTCTTCGTCCAATTGGCGAATATGTCTGGGTAAATATCGCGAGTAGATGCTTGGTAATTGCATTTATTAGCGCGGCCACACTGGATCGTCCACGGCGCATCAGCACCGGTGAATAACTCCTTTTTGCCGCATGACGGGCAGCGGCCATAACGCAAAAACTGACGGTCGCTGGAGAATTTGAGACCATAATCTTGTACGAGGCGAGTGATTAGCTCGCTACGGGTATCATCTTGCATGGTTTGCATAATAGTGCTCGTTTGGTTTGGTAAGTGGTTTGGTTTATGCCTACGATGGATTGACTGTTTTCATGTCTAGTAGTGATGAAACTACTGATCTGATAAGCGCTGATCTAAAGGGGTCGGGTGAATACGAATATTGTTGGATATGGCTGATAATTTCTGAAGTACTGACCGGTACTTCCCTCATCGCCCAAAAATGACACTGTCATCTCGACTGTGTTTGCGATGGCAGTGTCAATATATTAGGTTGGTTGCTTTGACTGCTCTAATTGCAGACCAGCTTGGTAGCGCCGTAATGCGATAAATCCCATAGAACGAATCTCAGTAGCTGCAGTTTTTTTAAGTTCAGCGTGTTGTTCTGGCAGAAGTCGAATAGGTATGGCTTTACGATTGGATTTATGTAACTGTCCTTTGTTCGTAGCTTGTAATGTGCTCACTTTCATTTTGGTGGTATCCTATTATGATAGAATATATTATTCTAAAACGTTTCACTCAATTGAGTGTATAATAATACTAACATTTGAGTGTATGTCAATATTTTGTTTACATGAGAGTGTATTTTTGAGGGGGTTAGATGAATCCTGAAGATATGGGTAAGCGATTGGAATTAGAACGTGAGCGTCTAAATTTGAAAGCAGTTGATGTCTACAACCAGTTAGGCGTTCATCAAAATACCTATAAAAATTATGAAACAGGCAAGCGAGATATGCCATCATCATTAGTCGTTAAGCTCTGGAATATAGGGTTTGATGTGATGTATATACTTTTGGGTATAAGATTGGAAACACTAGCGAGTGATGCCATAGTTAATGATATCGATACACCAACACGCTATGCTCGACGTTTGATCTACTTACCTGAAATTATGGATATACACAACCCTTCTGATGCTTTACTAGTAGCTATGTACCATGCTGAAGAAGCATTCATCCAAGCTGGTGCGGAGGTAAATAATGATTATGACTACAAAACATTAGCTAATATCGGGGTAGGATTAATCAATAGGGTCAAATGAGCGTATTCAGAGACAGTTTGATGTTATATTTCAATACGTATTCATTTCAGACATATGAAGAGGTAGCTTTGATAATATTTTGATTATCATCAGTGCATATTTATTTGCTAATGATTTTCTTATGTAGCAGAAACGATTTATCATACATGGGTTTGTGTTGATAAAAACGTAACACAGTGCTATTGTTTCAACTATAAGAGTCGGCTTAAAGTGAGGAATAGTGATGAGTAAGTTAAAAGGTTTTATAGATACGTCCTGCGCTTTTATTGAGTACGGCGTGAGAGGTTGGCTCACATATAGTTTCATAGTTATTACTATGTCTACTTTATATTTTCTAGGTATGATTTCAGAGAGTACTTTTGCCCTTGTGTCTCTCATAGGATTGGGGCTGTTAACCGCGCTATGGTCACGTGATCAAGCTCAGGGATACGTACCGGCATGGTGGTTGAAACTTGGACGAGGGAAAATAGGTATCAAAGCTAAGTTAATCTAGGGCGTGTTGAACATTCATAATTTGAGCCAGATATAAGCACAAGCAAGAGCGACCGTATTTTCATAACTCTGCTTGAGCTTATCAAATCTGGTGGCAACCGCCCTATACTGTTTTAGCTTAGCGAAAGCGTTTTCTACTAGATGTCTGGCTTTATATAAGTCCCAGTCCATATGGTCGTTAGAAGACTGAGTGTTTCGTTTTCGAGGGATGTTATTATGCGTCCCTGCTTGTTCAATATGGGCTCGTAGTGCATCAGAATCATAGCCTTTATCGGCACATAAAACCTCTGTATCGCTCAAATTAACCTTATCTATTAAATCAGGTGCGACTTTGACATCGTGGGTTGTGCCATCTGATAAAAGAAAGGTAATCGGATTGCCATGAGCATCAACTGCTAAGTGAATCTTGGTCGCGCGGCCTGCCACACTTTTGCTAATGGATTGTAGGTTCTCATTGCCACTACTGCTGTGCTGATGCGCTTTAATATGAGTGCCATCGATAAAGACCCACTCAAGGTCTGCGTCTTTGATCAGTAACGTAAATAATGCCATTAGCTTATTACTGCGAAACCAGCGCTGGTAAGCTTTATAGATGGTATTAGACTTGCCAAAATACTCGGGTAAGTCGCGCCAAGGACAGCCAGCACGCATGCGATAAAGCACGCCCTAACCGTTCGCTATTTTTTTTGCCATTAATTTGTCGCCAATGTTCAACACGCCCTAATACGATCATCAAACATAATCATAAAGCGATTCAAAGCAGACGTCCAGTGTTGACTCGGCATCGACCACTTTTTGGATGCCTGCTGGGTGGCTAAATACACCACTTTAAACGCCGCTTGATCAGAGGGGAATACTTTACGCTTATTCACCGCTGTCCGAATCACACTGTTTAAAGGCTCTATCGCATTGGTGGTATAAATCACTTTTCTGATGTCTTTAGGGTAGCCAAAGAACACCGTTAAGCCCTCCCAGTTATTACGCCAAGAGGTAACCACATGCGGGTACTTATCACCCCATGTTGCGTTGAAGGATTCAAGATTGGCCTCTGCTATCTCAAGCGTATCAGCGCCGTAGATAACCTTTAAATCAGCCGCTACGGCTTTCTTATCAGTCCACGGTACGAACTTCATTGAATAGCGTACCATATGCACGATACACAGCTGAACCTGAGCGTTGGGGTAGACGGTGTTGAGGGCATCAGGGAAGCCTTTTAAGCCGTCAACACAGGCAATGAGAATATCTTGTACCCCGCGGTTTTGTAGTTCAGTGAGAATACCCAGTCAGAACTTAGCGCCTTCATGCTCTGAGAGCCACATACCAAGCAGCTCTTTTCTGCCATCAAGTCCCACGCCTAGTGCCAGATAGATAGCCTTGTTGATGATCTGCTTGTCTTGACGTATCTTCACGACGATGCAGTCCAAATAGACGATAGGATAGACACTGCTCAGCGGACGGTTCTGCCAAGCGGTGATGTCCTCTAATATGTTGTCAGTGACTTTTGAAACTAAGCTACTGGAGATATCGACATCGTAGAGCTCTTTAATGCTCTCTACAATCTCGGTGGTGGTTTGACCCTTGGCGTATGAGCGAGGATAAGCAAGTGTGTGGGGCACACTTGCCCGAAGCGCAAGACGGAAGGCTATGCCTGTAGTGACGATATGATTTTATCATCGAGACCTGAGATACGGGTTTGATGCTTACTGACCAGCACAGGCTCAAAGCTGCTATTGCGGTCTCTTGGAGCGGATATCTCAAGATCGCCTGTGTCACTGCGGACGGTCTTTTTAGTATGCCCATTGCGTTTATTTGGCTTATCTGCCTTTTCATGCTTAGGATAGCCGAGATGGTCTTCCATCTCAGCTTCAAGGGCAGTGTCGATAAAGGATTGCATGAGCTGCTTCTGGAGGTCTTTGATGTCATCGAAGCTTTTCATGCTACCAGCCATTTGTTCAGCTAGTTTCTTAATGCCAGATTGAGTTGTCATTGCTTATTCTCCGGTTAGTGGATTATAAGCAGTTACACAAAGTTTGGGAAACTCTCTGAACGTAGAATGCTTTTGCTGTTTTCTCAGTATCCGTTAATCTATATATTTTACCTTTCTCTATTATTTTCTTTAAGTGTACCTTAGCGTCTATTAAATTATGTTCTGTAAGGTCTTCGAACGAAAGGTTTAGTGCTTCTAGTTTTTTGTAAAAGTGAACTGTACCGGGTTTGTCTGAGACCTTTTTATTTAAATTAAGCCACTTGACCTAACAGGTTAAGCTTATCATAGTACATTGCTTT
>NZ_JBQSXG010000147.1:0-6974 GCF_052378005.1 Psychrobacter sp. AOP31-B2-9 | reverse complement strand
GTAGAAAAATGTTGTTTTTTTTTATAATATATCACTTATATATCAATTGTTGTAAGATAACTGGAGTATTACCATGCAATTTAATAAATCCCTAATGACTGCTGCACTATTTGCTGTTGGTTCTTTAACTGCTTTTTCTGCAAATGCTGCAACTGCAACGCCTAAAAATTTTAAGGTCACTCTAAACGTTCTAGCAACTTGTAATATTACAGCAGGTAATGCTTCAGACATCGATCTTGGTACCGTTAATGATGGATCAGTGAAAACAGGTAACAATACAATCGTCGTAGCGTGTAGCTCTGGTACACCTTATAACGTTGGTTTGACATCAAGCACAAACGAGACTGACGGTACTGGGACTTTAACAGGACCTGGAACTGCTATAGGTTATGTGTTGACTCAAACCGCTGGTGCAGATGGTACACCTTGGGGTGATATTGTTGATACAAATACTCTTGCTGCTACCGGTAATGGTGTGACTGCTGATAATACTCATACTGTATATGCTACGACTACAACTTCTACCGACGTTGTTCCTGGTACTTATGATGATACCGTTACTGTAAATGTAACTTACTAGTATTTATGTTAAGTCTCTGGCTACGCCGTGTTGCGACACACAGTATTTTATCTGGCCTGCTGCTATATAGTGGTACAGCAATGGCGAGCGGCCTTCAGGTCTCTCCCATTTCCCTAAGTTTACAAGCCAAAGAAAATGCCAGTGGACTGACGCTGAGTAATACTGGTGACAATGAGGTACATGCGCAAGTGCGTGTGTACCAATGGTCTCAGGATAAAAAAGGCGATCAGCTCACCGCATCACGAGGATTATTGGCCAGTCCGCCAATGATTAAACTGCAACCGGGTGAAAAACAACTTATCCGGATTATTCGTGCATCTGCTCCACCAAGTGGCGTTGGTGCCGTAGAAAATAGCTATCGACTATCAATTGATGAGCTACCTATAAAATCTGTTGAGCAAAAGACTGGTTTACAGTTTGCGCTGAGCTACTCACTACCTGTGTTTGTAAATCCGGTTGGGATTACTGAAACTAATCCGAAGTTGCAATGGAGCTATAGTTTACAACCAGATAGCTTGCAAAAAAATGGCAAGCAGATGAATTTAAGAGTTAGCAATAGTGGGAATGGTCATGCCCAATTGGCTGATTTGAGCATTATAGATGATGCTGGCGATAGTATTGACTTACATCAAGGATTGCTGGGTTATGTTTTACCAGGCGCCACCATGAACTGGACACTGAAAACACTGCCATCTTCAATGAAGACAAGTGGTAAATTCAAGGTGATGATTAATGGAACTCAGACTACACAAGATGTCACGTTGGACAATTCCACTCGTTAAAGTACTTGTACTACAGAGTATAACCGTCTCATTGAGCCATGCTGTCACCTTTAATGACACTAGGTCTACCACCGCACCTGCTACGCAAACCATAGCTAACTCTTCTGATGCTAGAGCTACCCAACTCAACCTCGATGAAGGTGCAAGTAGGGCACAAGGCTTAGATTTATATTTAGACGTTACCCTCAACGGAGCTAACGTTGGTTTAGCTCATTTTGATTATCGTGATGGCGAATTATGGGCAAATATTGCAGTATTGCAGCAGCTCGGTTTTATAGTGGCACCAGGTACTGCAAACCCAGTACTACTAAATAGTTTTGCCAATATCAAAGTAGACTATAACGCCCGCATGCAGTCGGTGAATATTGTAGCCCCTTTAAGTATCCTTAATCTAAACACTACGGTGTTAAATACCCTCGATAACCGTCGAACTCAAGCTAGCTCTTCGCCTGGGGTATTATTGAATTATAATCTCTATGGCTCACAAACAGAGAATAGTTCGACCAATCTAAGCGCTTATACTGAGGTACGCGCCTTCAACTCCCATGGTGTCTTGAGCTCCACTGCACTGACGACAGGTAACCGTTTTTCTAATAGCAGTGCTAATAATGGTGATAAAAACCGAGACTGGGACAGTCGTACAGTACGTCTAGATACCAGTTGGAGTCAGTCATTTCCTGACAAGTTAATTACGGTTCGTGCTGGTGACATACTTACAGGGGCACTGTCATGGACGCGGTCTACGCGTTTGGGTGGTCTACAGATTGGTAGCAATTTTGATTTGCAACCTTATATGACGACTACTCCATTGCCGTCATTTTTTGGTTCAGCTACTCTGCCCTCTGCAGTAGAGCTCTATGTCGATGGGTTAAAGCAATATAGCGGTGACGTGCCTGCTGGCCCTTTTGAGATAAATACAGCCCCTAGCATCAGTGGAGCAGGGAATGCTCAGCTTGTATTGACCGATGCATTAGGTCAAAGCTCTACCGTTAATTTCTCGCTTTATGATACTCATCGATTATTACAGCCAGGTCTTTCTGATTGGTCAGTAGAGCTTGGTGCTGTCCGTGAAAACTATGGTATAAAATCTTTCGATTACGGCAGCGATATCGCTGCTAGTGGCACTTGGCGTTATGGGGTAAATAACCGATTCACCGCTGAGACCCATGCCGAAGCGACCAAGGATCTTGCTAATGCAGGGATTGGCGGCACATGGGTGTTAGGAGGACAAGGTGGTGTCTTGTTTGCATCATTAGCAGGCAGTGAAAGCCAAGGGAAAGGCGGATCACAATATAGTGCCAGCTACTCATGGAGTAACAATCGCTTTAATGTCGGTCTCAACACTTTAGGTACCAGTGGTCATTACCGTGATGTGGCAACCCAATACGGATCAACGCCCATACGTCAAAGCAATCAATTTTCAACAGGTTATAGTACCCAATCTCTAGGTAGTTTTGGAGTAAGTTATAACGAAGTGGACTATGCTGAAGAGGATACTGCAAAATTTGCTAGCGCCTACTGGAGCAAATCTTTGGGGCAACGCCTCAGCCTAAATGCTAGCTACAACCACGACCTTAATAATTCTGCTAATAACAGTGCCACAATCGGTGCCTCATTCTCGCTAGATCGTAATATTTCGCTCAATAGCAGTCTCCAGCATACTGACAATCGTAATGATTTTGTGGCTGATGTATCACAGTCAGCTCCGAGCGTAGGTGGTATCGGATGGCGAGCACAGGCTAGGCACAGTATCGATAACGGCATAAATGATAATACTAGCAGTGGTGGATTAGCAGAACTGAATTATCTTGGGCGTTATGGTCAGGTACAAGCAGGCGTCAGTAGTTACGATGGCAATCATTCTACCTTTGCTAGTGGCACAGGCTCTCTAGTTATGATGGGTGGTGGTTTATTTGCCGCACGCCAAATTAACGATGGCTTTGCCGTAGTATCCACTGATGGCGTCGCCGATGTACCTGTGTTGCTACAGAACAATGTCATTGGTACCACTAATAAGCGTGGTCTATTGCTGATATCACCGCTGAATGCTTATCAAGAGAACAAGATTGGTATTGATCCCATGGACTTACCCGCTGACCTGCGTATAGACAAAGTGGCTCTTGACGCTACACCGTCTGACCGCGCTGGTACTTTGGTGGCATTTGACATTACAGAAGCGCGCTCTGCCTCTGTTATTTTAAAAGACAGCAAAGATGAGTTTATACCGTTAGGCAGCCAAGCACGCTTAATCAGCAAAAAGAATACGCCAGCAGCAGTAGTTGGGTTTGATGGTGAAGTATACTTAGATACACTGGATGAGCATAATATCTTAGAAATAAGTACAACTTCTGGTGATATCTGCACTGTTAGCTTTGATTATCAGAAGCAGGGTGATGATATTCCACTCATTGGTCCACTCACTTGTCAGAAGGTAAAATGATGAAAATCTTTCAATGGCATTTTGGCCTTTACTTAGTTCCTTTGGCGTTTCTATTACCCACAAGTAATGCTCAAGCAGCAGTTAATTGTACAGCAATGATGGCTTCCGTTAATCTAGGTGACATTACACTAGCTAATGCTGATAATGAATCTATTACTGCAACCTTGAAATACGATTGTAGAAATACTTACGTGTTTTCAAGGAACGTATCTATCTGTCTTGCTGTTGATGGTGGTGATTATGATCAAACCGATGTTTTTCCACGTTACATGAAAAATACTACTCCCACTCCTAGTTTAGCATTTACAATGAAATTGCCTAATAATACTATTTGGGGTAGCCGAAACTATACTGGTGGTTCGGAATACAAAACAGTCGTAAACGTCCCTGGAGGAACAACTACCTCATTCAATGTACCTATCCAAATCTCTTTATCTTCTGGATATAATAACATTAGTGCCACACCCGGAAATTATACTAATAATTTCGTTGCTGGTAGTACTGCAATGGCAGTTGACATCAGCAGTTTGTTTAACCTTACCCCTAATTGCTCAAGTAAGGGACTAAAACCAAACGAATTCCCGTTCACAGTCCAAGCCAATGTACTTAAAGAATGTAAAATTACTGCTAATCCCGGCGTTATTAGTTTGGGCAGTGAGCCAGCGGGCGAAAAAAATCTTTCTAGTAATGGTAAAATTGGTGTGACCTGCACAAAAACTACTCCTTATAATATTGGCTTGGCTCCAAAGACTCCTAATCCCATTGGCAACACAAATGGTGGAGGTTTTTTGAACGGAACTGGAGGTAATACTGATAAGGTGCCGTATCAACTGCGTTCGGCTGTTGGCACTAATGGTAAAAAATGGGGCAATAACGGTAGTACTATTGATACCCTGACCAACGGCGTAACCGGAACTGGTAGCGGAGCAGAACAATTAAATAATGTATACGTTACTGTTCCGAGTGCTGATTTTAAGCCAGATACCTATACAGATACTGTAACTATTCACGTGAATTACTGAAGTTCTAATAACAATTATTGGTAGACATTTTCAAAGCTATTACTCATTCAAATAAAGCTCAGCCATGCTATCGAGCTGCGTCTTAACTTCTCTCCAATGAGGCATGACCTGAGTGAGCAGTCGCCAGAATCGGTCACTGTGATTGTATTCAGCAATATGACACAGCTCATGCAAGATCACGTAGTCGATACATTCTTTGGGGGATTTAACCAAATGCGGATTGAGGACTAAGTTGCCTTGAGTGGAGCAGCTGCCCCATTGTTTTTTCATCGATAGTATTTTAAAGGTAGGGGAGCCATTTACCCAATTGGCTTGCGGCAATACGAGCCTTTCCTAAATTTCGTGTAAGTACTTCTACAATCTAAATAATAGTTACACACTTTTTAGGAAAGGCTCTGTTACGAAAAACCATTTCAAAGATGGCTTTCTTATAGGTATCTCTAACCCTAAAGATGTTATTTTTTTATTGCTTTCTTCCCTTTATTCTTAGAGGTATCAAGCGACATATATTCGTCTATGCTAATTCTGACGTTGGTGTGGATAGCTCTAGACTATAGTATCTTATCTATTTATTCTTTTATATTCTCAAAAGTTAGTAATAATAAAATCGCAAATATAATTAGTAAATTTTCAGGACTTATTCTACTTTTCATTGCTATTTATATATTATGGGAAACTAGTAGAAGGCTATTTTTATAGAAAAAATCCCCAGCTATCGAATCTGATTTAATCATACCTACGGTGAACAAATCAGGTGCTTTAACTGGTTCGGTTCCCTAGTGAGGACTCGAAACTTGGGCTGTGGGCTAATGGCATCAACACTTTAACTCATTGAAAGAATCACAGTGTACTTGCCATACATATTCTATCCGTGATCGATGCGGTATACAGGCATTGAACTATAGACTAACTCTCAGAGTGTTAAGTCCCAGACAATCCCGATGCGGTTCAGATAATTCACCACCAATAAGTCGGATACTGTTTACCTTTACCCAAATTGTTATAAATCAGCGCTACCATTACCAAAACGATTGAACCGATTAGAGTGGGTGTTATCAAAAAACTCCAATTTACTGCACCTAGCATAACTATTAAAGGGTTAGACCCAGCAGGTGGATGAGGCATTCTAAATATCAGCATTAGCGCAATGGCAGTGCCAACAGCAGTTGCCATACTCCACCAGTGAATACCAAATAACGTCATGAATACCAGTCCTGTAAAAGTCGCAATAACATGCCCACCTATAACATTTCTCGGCTGGGCAAAAGGGCTGGTAGGATAGGCAAATATTAGTAAACAACTTGCGCCAAACGATCCTAAAATCATGATAAGTTCTATTGAGCTTCCTAATATAGCAAGCGTTGCAGTGGCAATGGTGCCGCCTAGCCAAGCCACTACTATCATCGGTAAAGGTAATCTCTTTGGGCATTCGTTGACTTGACCGCTTAGCTTATGCCAATTAAAGAATGAATGCATACTTACTCCTATCGTAAATAAAAAGGTATCATTATCGATATACCGTTCGGTGTATAATTTAAAGTATACCGAACGGTATATAAAAATACTATTATTGTTTTCACTGAATAAAAATAACAGGAGAAGAACTAATGGAATTACGAGATACTATTCTACAAAAAAGTTATGAGCTCTTTTATAAGCAAGGCTTTCACGATAGTGGAGTAGAGCTTTTAGCAAAGAAAGCAGGGGCTACCAAGCGGACTTTGTATGCCCATTTTGGTAGTAAAGAAGGCTTGATTGAGGAGGCGCTTAAATATCGTCATCAGATGTTTATGACTCAATTAGAAAATGACTTTGATGATTTTGAGATTGAGAAAGTAGCAGATGTTGCCACTTGCTACTTAAACTTCCTCAAGAACTGGACGTTATCAGAGGATTTTTATGGTTGTATGTTTATCAACGCTTGCGCAGAGTATTCAGATAAACAGTCTTCACCTCATTTAATAGCCAAGCAGCATAAAACTGAGGTTAGGAAATGGCTACTTGATAATTTTGAACAGATAAGTGCGGAAAATGCTAAGCAGAAATCTGACACTTTGTTTGTATTTGGCGAAGGTATTATCGTTGCCGCACAAACGGATCAGGAGTTGTTAGAGTTAAATACTGATTTTTTTAAGGTTTTGGATTAAATT
>NZ_JBQSXG010000146.1:0-7023 GCF_052378005.1 Psychrobacter sp. AOP31-B2-9 | reverse complement strand
TTATCAAATTGTTGAAAAAAATAGTGTAATAGTCTGCGTGTAACTGCTTTATAAGTAATGCTGGTTTTTAAGATGCTAAGACAAAGTATGGAGACTGTTCTAAGATAGCTTCGTAGATTGTGTTCACCTTAAAAGAAAATAAACTAGAATACAAATGTCAAACTGTTACATAGCGGCGTCATTGACTGGATTGGTTGAATGCTATGATTAAAATGACGTATTTTCAATCAGAGGATGATTTTAACTATGAGTAAAAAAAAGAGTAAATCTGATTCAGTAGTCCCAGAGCCAGTCAACGCACAATTTAGTGATGAAATGGTCGAGCAGCGTTTAACGCCCAACCCACTCAGCCAGTTCTCTATGGATGAAGATGGGCTGAGATTAGCATTAGTTACAGCCCAGTATGCTCTGCGTGCAACACGGCAACGAACACCGAAAACCACCAATAAACCTACAGGACTGTTGGTGTTAGTCAATGGTATGGAGCAGGCAGGTAAAGGAACTGCGGTTAAGCAACTGCGGCAATGGGTCGATCCTAGACTGTTAAAGGTTGAGGCGACCATTGGCTCTTGTCCATTAACCCATCAACCAATGTGGCAAGCGTATACCAAATCCATGCCACGTCATGGTGATGTTATGGTTTATTTTGGCAATTGGTACGCTGACTTACTCTACAACGCCATGCGTCTGGCAATGTCAGATGACAAAGACGATACTGAGTCAGTAAATCATAGCGTATTTCCTATTGCGACATGGCAAGCATATTTAGAACAGCAACTGGCTAAGCTACAAGTGTTTGAACAAGATCTTATTGCTAATCAAACAAGGCTGCTAAAGTGCTGGTTTCATGTTGATATCGAAACATTACAATCGCGGCTTCATGACAAAAAGGCGGATCCACATTTTTTGTATCAAATTGACTGGAACAGCCAAAAAGTTATCGAAAAGTTTAACGAAGTAGCAGCGACGTTATTGCGCCAGCAAGACGACTGGATCATCATTGACGGTGATGATAAATCACAAGCGGCAGATCATTTTTGTCATGAAGTGCTGCATGCAATGCAGACAGCATTAGTAAGTAGTGCCGTCAATGTAGATAAAACAGATGAAGAACAAGTATTTGAATCTGTAAAAATACCTAAGCAGTTGACGAATATAAAAGAAGAGGATATAGATAAGTCTGACTATCGTAAGTTGTTGGCAGAGAAGCAAGCTTGTCTCGCTGAGTTATTGCGCGCCCGCAAAGGTCGTCACGTTGTATTTGCTTTTGAGGGTATGGACGCTGCTGGCAAGGGCGGGGCAATCAAAAGGTTGGTAGCGCCGCTTGACCCACGTGAATACCAAATTTATAACATTAGTGCACCGATGCTGTACGAATTGCAGCATCCTTATTTATGGCGTTTTTGGACAAAGCTTCCTGATGAGCAGACCGACCGAATCAGTCGTATCGCTATCTTTGATCGCACTTGGTATGGGCGGGTGTTGGTTGAGCGTGTCGAAGGGTTTGCGACCAGTGATGAGTGGCAACGCGCTTATGATGAAATCAATCGCTTTGAGGCAGACTTGACCGATTCAGGAGCGATCGTCATCAAGTACTGGCTGGCGATTGATAAAAAAGAGCAGTTGAAACGTTTTGAGGGGCGCCAAGAAACACCGCATAAGCAGTTTAAGCTGACCGACGATGACTGGCGTAATCGTGATAAATGGTCGGACTATGTACAGGCTGCAGCGGATATGCTGGCACGCACTGATAGTAAAAATGCACCTTGGTGTGTCATCGCTACTAACGAAAAGCGTCAAGCGCGTTTGGATGTGCTGGATCATGCTATTGAGCAATTATCGGCAAGGTACGACAGTTAACCTTTGATTATATTGAGTGACTGAAACTCTTTATTTATAATTTTAATGTTTATACAAAAATAGTATAATAATACGATAAGTCACTGAAAAGTGATGTTAATTGAATATGACCTTGGCAGTTACAAATCTCGCAATATCATCATGCATTATGCGCTTATATTTAATATAATAGGCGCCTAATGTTTTCTGCTATACATCATATGCTATAGCAAATAGGGCGTTATAGTTGTTCTATGCGTCCTAGTGTTACTATGGCCACAATAAAACTTCAAAGCCGCAAGATGCTGTAATCAGACGATTTAGCAATATTACTTGCGGCTTTGTGACATGTTAAGAGACGTGTTTTACCTAAAATTAGTTTGTAATTTTAAATCAAGTAAAACCCGTCAATGAGATAGAACATGCATCAGCAGTCAATCGCTTCAGGCCAATGTATCAGCCGTACTATCGAAAATATCGTTGCTTAAGTCATTACTTAAATCACTAATTAGATCGCTACTTATCGAGTACATCACGCGTTTTATAGACGTTACCACAATGCTAAATAGTATAGTTATAGTAGTATTTAGCATTACAGTGCAATGTTATTAACCGCATATAATTTCAATCAGCTTACGCAGGACGTATTAACGTATGGGTATTAGCAGTAGTTCTACAGAGTCAGTCAAATCAGTCGGCTCTATGAGAATAAATATATTTTTTGCCATTGTACTGATTGCGATGACCGCCTATTTTACGTGGTGGGGTCTAGATTACACAATGCATCAACAAACGACGCTATTTATTGTAGCAACCGCTTTTGGTGTCTTTATGGCATTCAATATTGGTGGGAATGATGTCGCCAACTCCTTTGGTACCTCGGTAGGTGCCGGCACATTAACCATTCCTCAAGCATTGGGTATTGCTGCAATATTTGAAGTGTCAGGTGCTGTACTGGCAGGTGGCGAAGTTACTGATACGATCAGAAAAGGCATCGTTGACCTAGATGGTCTAACGGTGACACCTAATCAATTTATTTATGTCATGCTCTCAGCTTTAATCGCTGCTGCATTTTGGTTATTGTTTGCCACCAAAAAAGGCTTACCGGTTTCGACCACGCACTCCATTATCGGTGGCGTTGTTGGTAGCTCTATCGTACTGGGTATCACATTGGGTGGTACGGAAATGGCTTTATCAACAGTGAGTTGGGGAACTGTTGGTACGATCGCTATTTCTTGGGTGCTATCACCGTTGCTAGGTGGTGTATTATCCTACCTGTTATACGGACAGATTAAGAAAAATATCATCGAGTATAATGATCGAACAGAGGCACATCTTGCGATTCTTAAAGGCAATAAAAAAACCTTAAAGCAAAACCATAAAGAGTTTTTGGAAGGTCTAACAGAATCAGAGCAGCTGGCTTATACATCGGCCATGCTACGTGATCAAGAAATCTATAAAGATGATGATTGCGTGATAGAAGATCTAGAGACAGATTATTACAAACAGCTTTATGAGATTGAGAACGAGCGTACCAACCTTGATACGCTAAAAGCACTTAAGCAGTGGGTGCCGCTTATTGCAGCAGCTGGTGGTGCCGTCATGACATCGCTGGTTGTATTCAAAGGCCTTAAAAACGTCAACAGTAATATGACGACGCTACAGGGCTTCTTGATCATGGGAATGATAGCGGCGCTAGTATGGCTTGCGACCTTTATCTATACCAAAAGTATCCGTGGTAAGCATAAAGAGGATTTGACCAAAGCAACCTTTATTATGTTTAGTTGGATGCAAGTCTTTACCGCATCGGCTTTTGCTTTTAGTCATGGGTCGAATGATATTGCCAATGCAGTTGGTCCTTTTGCCGCGATTATGGATGTGATTCGTACCAATAGTATTGCTACCGAGGCGGCAGTACCACCAGCGGTCATGCTGACTTTTGGGGTTTCACTTATTGTTGGTCTTTGGTTCATCGGTAAAGAAGTCATTCAGACGGTAGGAACCAATTTGGCCAAAATGCACCCTGCTTCTGGCTTTTCAGCAGAACTGGCTGCAGCAGCTGTTGTTATGGTAGCCTCGACGATGGGATTACCTGTATCAAGTACACATACTTTAGTCGGTGCGGTATTGGGTATCGGTATCGTCAATAGAGACACCAATTGGAAGCTGATGAAACCGATTGGTTTGGCGTGGGTTGTGACGCTTCCTGCAGCGGCAAGTATGTCGGCTATCAGTTATTTCGTATTGAGTAATATTTTTTAATACTCGTATTGAAGATAAGTTGTAGTTAGTAAGTATAACAAGTTGGTTGAAAAAAATGCTTATCAGCATCATGCTGATAAGCATTTTTTATATGATGGAGCATCCTAAATGAGTGTTTAATCAGTACCAAACTGTTGGCGTTTTTTAGCAAAGAATCTGTCTAAGCGATCCATTGCATCTTCTAAGTCATGTAAATTGGGCAGAAACACTAAGCGGAAGTGATCCGGTTTGTCCCAATTGAACCCCGTCCCTTGTACCATTAGAACGTTTTCATCAATCAGTAGGTCCATCATAAAATTCATGTCATCCGTAATAGGGTAAACTTCAGGGTCCATCTTTGGAAAACAATAAAACGCGCCTTGTGGCATCGTACATGAAATGCCTTTAATTGCATTAAGTCGCGATACGGCCATTTCGCGCTGCTTATACAAGCGACCTGTTTTAGATGTCAAATCTTTCATACTTTGGTGGCCACCCATCGCTGTTTGGATAGCGTATTGCCCTTGAACGTTAGAGCATAAGCGCATAGAGGCTAGCATATCCAGACCCTCTATAAAGTCAGCAGCGTGTTGCTTGCGACCTGAGACCATCATCCAACCTGCACGGAACCCCGCGATACGATGCGACTTTGACAAACCGTTGTACGATAGAACCAGTACGTCATCCGTCAAAGTACTCATTGGTGTGTGTAGAGTGTCATCATAGAGAATACGGTCATAAATCTCATCCGCCATGATGATTAAATCATGCTCTTTAGCAACCTCTATAATCTGTAATAGGAGCTCGTTGCTATAAAGCGCACCAGTTGGGTTATTAGGGTTGATAACCACGATGCCTTTTGTCTTACTGGTAATTTTTGATTTGATATCTTCTATATCAGGGTGCCAGTTGTCGTCTTCATTACAGCGATAGTGTACAGCCGTACCACCAGATAGATTAGCGGCCGCTGTCCAAAGCGGGTAATCTGGCATTGGAATGAGTACCTCATCACCATCGTTCATTAATGCTTGCATAGTCATGACAATCAGCTCAGAGACACCATTACCTAAATATACATCACGGACATCAACTGCCGATAGCAGCCCTTTTGATTGATAATATTGCAGTACTGCTTTACGCGCAGAAAAGATCCCTTGTGAGTCTGAATACCCAATGGCGTCTGGCAAATTCATCGCCACATCACGCAAAATCTCATGCGGTGCTTCTAGACCGAATGGTGCTGGGTTGCCGACATTCAGCTTTAATATACGTTTGCCCTCCGCCTCCATTTTATTTGCAGTCTGTAGTAGTGGGCCGCGAATGTCGTAGCAGACATTTTGTAATTTATCAGATTTTTTAATGGTATTCATAGAGGGATCACTCATAGGGCTATTTGGTGAGTTTGTGTTGACTGAGCTTGGCTTGCTCTCACTTGATTTGTCAGGTTGTGTATGTTTAGGAGGCGTAGTATCTAAATCATCGTTCTTATTTGATACACTGGCTGTCGTATTTGTAGTGGTGCTTGTTTGGTTTTGAAGCTCACCGCGCAGCAAGTAGCCTTCGCTACAGCCTAAAATACGTGCTAGCGTGGGTAATTTAGACGAGACGATACCATTGGTGCCACGCTCCCAATTAGAGATAGCACCGCGACTGACCTTTGCGCCTGCTGCCGTCATCGCTTGTGCTAATTGCTCCGCAGTAAATCCTTTATCACGGCGCAGCTGCACCAGTCGTTCGGCTTGTGTACCTTTATTTTTCTCGCTAGCCATAATCAGTTAAGCCTTTATTTATCAATAGGTTTGTCATAAGTAGATTACTTTAATTCAATAATAATACTTATATCCTAATGCAAGATATTATTGCATAAATAACTGCTATGCAAGTTATTTTAAAAAAGTTATAACAATGAAAGTAAATCTTGCATTTATAAGCGTATGAAGTGGTTCCCTGCTGAAATACCATATAATTACCCATTACCCATTACCCATTACCCATTACCCATTACTAATTGCTTTGCCAATACAATATTATTGTGATGTATGTCTTGAATATTGGGTTGATCATCAATAGATAGGGCACATCGTTATTTATAATAATATGGCGATAAAACTTGATTAGTAGCCAAATAGAAAATCGGACAATACCTATTTAAGTAAGGACAAACTATGCAAGACAATCAACTTAGCAAAGCAGAAATTAGCCAATTAACCAAAGCTGATTGGAAAGAACGCTTGAGTGCTGATGAATACCATGTAATGCGCGAGAAGGGCACAGAACGCCCATTCACAGGTGTCTATAATGATGCAGATGATGAAGGTATTTATCGCTGCAAAGGGTGCGGCGCTAGCTTGTTTGACTCAAGCAGTAAATTCAATGCTGGTTGCGGTTGGCCAAGTTTTGACCAAGGAGTCGATAACAGCGCTATTGATGAGCACGTCGATAACTCATTGGGCATGACTCGCACAGAGGTGACTTGTAGTAACTGCGGGGCGCACCTAGGTCATGTGTTCCCTGATGGACCTAGCGAGACGACAGGGATGCGCTATTGCATAAACTCAGTCTCTATCGATTTGGACAAATCTGAAAAATAGCAGCGAGCATAATAATTGAAAATACAGATAACAGATTAGATGCTATCAACTCCCAGAAGCACGAATGTCTATATCAAAATTATACAACCTACGATACGTAGTGGCAGATAGTTAGCACAGTGAGTAAAGGCATGTACTTGCTTTTTACTTAATTTTGAGAATGATATAAGCTTAGCAGTATAAAAAGGAAGCGCACGACGCTTCCTTTTTGATAATAGGCGCCATATTTATGCTGTTGCACAATTAGCAGTAACTGTGAGAAAGTAACTGTGAGAAGTCAGTTATGATAAAGCAGTTATGAAAAAGCTACTGTGATGCAGAATAGTCATGGTTAGAGAGTATTAAAATAACT
>NZ_JBQSXG010000145.1:0-7129 GCF_052378005.1 Psychrobacter sp. AOP31-B2-9 | reverse complement strand
ATAGCAATAACGAATACAGCTCTCGAATGTAGCAAGCACATACGTAACCCTCAATTGAAAAAAGCCTCTATCATCATATGATAGAGGCTCTTAAATTGGATACGGTGTTCTCAATTCAATTGACAGTCATCTAGATGCGCTAAGAACTCACTCATCACTCGATTGACCTGTTCAGGTTCTTCTACTGTCGCTGTATGTCCAGCTCCTTGAATAATCGCAAGTTTAGATCCTGCAATGGCAAAATGCATACGCTCAGCTTTTGGATAAGGTGTCGCCACATCTTCATCACCAACGATGATCAAGGTCGGCGTTATGATATCACCAAGCTGCTCATAAGTTCCTGTACGCTCAATAACACCCATTGTTGCCTTAATAACACCACCCTTACGATTTCCTTGTAACATCGTGATCCACTGTTTGCGCTCAGATTTCCTTAATTTATCTGCCAAAAAGCTACTACCAAACATAATCGGCATTATCTTGTTGCTCACGCGTTTGACACCCAACCAGCGAATGGCTTTGACAAGCTTACGATACTGCGGCACATTTTTAGGATCTTCAGGATCAGCAGACGTCTCTAAAAGAGTAAGTGATAGTAATAAATCAGGACGCTTAAGCGCGATTCTCTGTGCGACAAAACCGCCCATAGATAACCCAACAAAGTGACATTTATCAATATCAAGCGCTGCAAGCAGTCCTAGCGCATCTTCCGTAAGCATTTCCATATCATAGCCAGACTTGGTGACCTCCGATTGACCTTGTCCTCGAAAATCAAAAGCAATACAGCGATAGTCGCTTTGAAAATACTCGACTTGTTTGTCATACATCTGCGCATTCCACAGCAGACCATGTGCAAATACCATCACAGGCTTTTTTACATCATTTGGCGCACTGTCTTCATAATAAATATCCACATTATTAATTTTGATAGTTGGCATAATCACTTCCTTGTTTTATAGATAGAAGAGGCTCACATATCCCTAAATATTCAAGCAGCTTCATAAATAATCCCCTAACATGGGTTTTAGCATTTTAGCATAGCCTATTAAACTTCAATGTGTCTTGAGCGCCCACAAAACCCACTTTTATAATCATACCAAGCTGCTATAGTTAATGCAGTTTAAAAAATATGCAAAACAACCAAGTGCAGAGGTATATGTGATACTTCAAGCAAGACGCTGTCACTCTTTTCTAGAGAATTGACTATATAGTACTATGTCGTCGATAAGACACCTATAATAACTTATACAAGGATAGATACCATGACGCAGGTTTTTGTCGATTACCATGTCGACCAGCACATTGCCACCATTACCTTCAATGATCCAAAAAGCCTAAATGCTTTTGGCACACCATTAAAAAACGACGTACTAAAAGCACTTGATAATGCCGAAGCCGATGATCAGGTTCGCGTCATTATTTTACAAGGCGCAGGCGGTAATTTTTCCAGTGGCGGCGATATCAAAGAAATGCTGTCCCAAGGCATGGATAAAGACGTTATTTCAAACAAACTAAAAGGTATGGTCGAGGGCGCTGGAGAAGTCAGCTTAAAGTTACGCCACATTCATAAACCCATTATCGCTAAATTAGAAGGCGCGGTGGCTGGCGCAGGTATGAATTTGGCGCTCACTTGTGATTTCCGTATTGCGGCTGATAATGCTAAATTCGTACAGGCCTTTGTCAATATTGGATTGATTCCAGATGCAGGTGGTATCTATCTACTCAATCAGCTCATTGGTGCGGCCAAAACCACTGAACTAGTAATGTTGGGTGACAGGCTCAAAGCTGAAGATATGGCTCGTTTAGACTTAGTCAATAGTGTGGTCAGTGTCGATGAGCTAGACGCTAGTGTACAAGCATTGGCCATGCGATTGAGCCAGCTACCAGGTAAAGCGTTGGCATCTATGAAACACATGCTAAATAGACCTCTTGCAAAAGTAGTTGTAAGACACAACGTATATTATTGAACTCTACTTACTTAATAGATATGCCAAACATAGATAAGCTACTCAAACAAAGTGACGCTGGTTTTAAACGCTATACTGGCATTCATAAAGCCACCTTTTATGACATGCTTGATGCCATGCAAGAGCATGAAGCATCTAAGACCAAATCAGGCAGACCAAGTGTGCTTAGTCTTAAGGAGCAGATACTACTCGCCCTGACTTATTGGCGTGAATACCGCACGCTTTATCATATCAGTATGGACTTTGGTATTCATGAGTCTTCTGCTAGCCGTATCATTCGTAAAGTAGAAGACACACTGATTGACTCTGGCAAGTTTGAATTGCCTAAAAAGCTGCCTAGTCGTGTCGATGAGGACATCAATTGGTCAGTCGTCATTGTTGATGCCACCGAAACCCCTATTGAGCGTCCAAAAAAAACCAAAGCGACTACTACAGCGGCAAGAAAAAACAACACACCTTAAAAGCGCAGGTTATCGTCCATTGGCAAACCGGCTTGATACTCGATGTGCAAACCTGTAAAGGGTCAATCCACGATTTTAAGCTGTATAAAGATACTTGTCCTGATTGGTTACCTGAGAATACTAACTATCTAGCAGACAGTGGTTATCAGGGTATAGCAAATCTACATAAGCAAACTTTCACACCATTTAAGAAACCTCGTGGTGGTCAGTTATTGGAGATATGCAAACAGGCCAATCTCTATCTGGCAAAGTTCCGTATTGTGGTTGAACACAAAATAGGCTTAATAAAGTTGTTTAAAATCGTGGCTCATAAATATCGCAACCGTCGTCAGCGCTATGATCTTAGAATGAAGCTGTTTGCTGGTATCATTAATTCCGAGCTTAACCTATGACTTTTGCAAGAGGTCTAATGTACATGCTTTCACTGGCTTAAATGAAGCGCTAGATATGGAAGTGGAACAGCAGACCATGATGGCAAAGACCGATGATTTTACCGAAGGTGTCACGGCCTTTATAGAAAAGCGTAAGCCCGTTTATCAAGGTAAATAGACTTTCTTAAAGTTAAACCCAAAAACCCGACCACATTGAGTGATCGGGTTTTTAATATTTGGTGGAGATTGTGGAAACAAAAATATTCATATAAGTAACTGTTTTTATTAAATATATTATTTGTAACTGTCTGCAAATTCTACCTAGACAGCTAGGCGGTTCAATCGTTCACGACTTCGATTGACCGCTGTATGCAATGCGTTTTTGGGTGATTGTGACTATCGTATTGGTTCAACTGTCTTTAATTACCGTCTTTATTTGGTATCTTATAAGCATCACAACTAGGCTGATATCCATTGTCACAAGATTTGCTATACCACTCTTGTGATTTGATTTTATCTTGCTTCACACCTCTGCCCTCAAAGTACATTAAGCCTAGACTATTTTGAGCTAAAGCATCTCCTTGATTAGCAGCCTTTAAGTACCATTGAGCTGCTTTTACGTCATCCTTACTAACGCCAGCACCTTTTTCGTATATATCACCGATATTATTTTGAGCTCCAGCATCTCCTTGGTTCGCAGCTTTTAAATACCAAGCCATTGCCTGATCATAATCTTGACTAACACCTTTACCGTTATGATACATCCATCCAAGGTTATACTGTGCGTCAGCATATCCTTGATTCGCCGCTAATTGATATAATTCAGCCGCCTTCTGATAATCCTGACTTACGCCTTCGCCGTGAGCGTACATATACCCAAGGTTAAACTGTGCCTGAGCATGTCCTTGGTTGGCAGCCAGTTGGTACCACTCAACCGCCTTCTGATAATCCTGACGTACGCCTTCGCCATTGAAGTACATATACCCAAGTTCATACTGTGCGTAAGCATCTCCTTGGTTGGCAGCCAGTTGGTACCACTCAGCCGCTTTCTGGTAGTCTTGACTTACACCTACGCCACCGTAGAAGTACATGATGGCAAGTTCGAGTTGTGCGCTAGCATCTCCTTGGTTGGCTAGTCGTTGAGTATCATCAAAATCTGACGCCATTACTGATACAGATAGTAGTGCTGCGAATAAAGAAAGAGATAATTTACTTATCAATTTACTCATCAAAGAAGACTTGCGAAACGTCATATTACTTCTCAGTATATAATTTTCTATGAATTTTTTTATTATCTTAAGACAAAAGTTTGTAAATGAGAAGTGGCCTTGTCACATTGCCGTTTTGTCATAGACTATTAGGTTTTTTAGCGTCCACCGTTTGAATAATAACTTCGACTGGTTGCACGTGTGTACAACAAGCATGAGCCATGCGATTGAGCCAGCTACCAAGTAAAGCGTTAGCATCTATGAAACACATGCTGAATGTACATGCTTTCACTGGCCTAAATGAAGCGCTAGATATGGAAGTGGAACAGCAGACCATGATGGCAAAGACCGATGACTTTACCGAAGGTGTCACCGCTTTTATAGAAAAGCGTAAGCCCGTTTATCAAGGTAAATAGACTTTCTTAAAATTAGACAAAAAAAACCGACCACATTGAGTGATCGGTTTTTTAATATTTGGTGGAGATGGCGGGAGTTGAACCCGCGTCCGCCAGCATTACGCTCATGAATCTACATGTTTAGTTTCTGTCTTTAGTTTTAGTCCGCACCGATCCGACAGTCAGGATGGATTGGACGATTCTCTACTTTTGAACCCAAGCGATTGAGACAATCCCTTGTGGCGAACCTATATGCGGACGCTTCAACTGGGCTAACCAACTATAGGTAATCGGCAGCGCAGTAAGCAGGGTTTATGCTGCTAGAGCGTAATTTTCGTCGTTTGCGACTATAACAATATATGTTTAATTTACGAGAGGACATATACTCTCGACATGCATCATTGAGTTTCATTACCAGCGTCGAAGCCAGAACATCCCCAATAAGGTCAGTTATTATATAGTAGGTAGTGGGTAGGTTTCAACCTTTATAAACCCTGTATTACATTACGTTACAGCTCCATTATCTAGGCCAAGACGCCATTTAACCATTGACCGATAGCTTGAATCTGCGGCATACAGACCTGATGCGCCATTGGATAAGTATGATAAGCCACATTATAGCCCTTTTCTGATAGCAGCTGCTGTGCCTGCTCGCCTAACACAGCAGGAACCACCGGATCGTGAGTACCATGCTCAATCAAAATTGGCATGTCTTTATTAGCGGTACTATAATCAATATTATCATTGGTTGCCAAGTACGTAGAGAGTGTCATCAAGCCAGCCAAACGCTTTGGATAGCCAAGTGCCACATGATATGCCACTGCCCCGCCCTGCGAAAACCCTGCAATAACAATATGCTCAGGAGCCACGCCGCGCTCAACTTCACGAGCAATTAAATCATTGATTTGTTGAGCAGACTCTTCAATTTGAGCAACATCGATTTTACGCTCAAGGCTCATCTCCAAAATATCGTACCATGCTGGCATGACCATACCACCGTTTACCGTCACGGCACGCTTGGGTGCATGCGGAAAAACAAACCGTACTGCCATATCTTTAGACAATCCAAGTTGCGGTACCACAGGCTCAAAATCGTGACCACTCGCCCCTAAACCATGTAACCAAATAACAGCTCGGTCTACTGTCTTGTTAGCAGGATTGTGCTCAACGATAACAGCGTCTAAATAGTCAGTCATAACGTATCCTTAATATTGTTTGAATGTTCAACAAAACTTAATTGAAAATAAAATATTTTTGTAACAGTCACTGCTTTGTCATCATTTTTTAAAAATTATCAGTTAACTTAATATATGAATCAATGAACGCAATGTTGTACTTATTTTTTTGGCAATTTACCTTAAAAAACGCTAATATATCTGCCAAATTCTAACATCTTTTGACGGCGACGAGATTCTAAATCATTCAAACGCTGCAACCCTTTAATAAAGACAATATAGAGACTCTCATGACTGAGCATACATACACCCTAGAAGAACAACTGGCCATTATTGAGCGCGGCACGCAGGAAGTGTTATCAAAAGACGACTTGGTAGCCAAGCTTAAGCTGAATCGTCCATTGCGCATCAAGGCAGGATTTGATCCCACGGCGCCTGATTTGCATTTGGGTCATACTGTGCTGATTAATAAACTCAAGCATTTTCAGGACTTGGGTCATGAGATTTATTTCTTAATCGGTGATTATACGGCCAAGATTGGTGATCCTTCTGGCAAAAACAGCACGCGTCCGCCATTGACTGATGAGCAAATCAAAGCCAATGCCACGACCTATGCTGAGCAAGCATTCAAAATCTTGGATAAAGAAAAAACTCGCGTGGTCTTTAACTCTGAATGGTTCAATGACATGTCAGCGGCAGATATGATTCAGCTCGCCAGTCAGCAAACCGTTTCGCGTATGCTTGAGCGTGATGATTTCTCCAAGCGCTATGCCGCGCAAACCCCAATCTCTATCCATGAGTTTTTGTATCCGCTCGTACAAGGTTATGACTCTATCGCGCTAAAAGCTGATGTCGAGCTTGGCGGTACTGACCAAACCTTTAACCTATTGATGGGACGTACGCTACAAGGTCGTTATGGTCAAGAGTCACAAGTTTGTATCACCGTACCGATTTTAGAAGGATTGGACGGCGTTAATAAAATGTCTAAGTCTCTAAACAACTATGTGGCTATCTATGATGCACCAGGCACCATGTACCAAAAAATCTTATCTATGCCAGATACGTTAATCCGCCGCTACTTTGAGTTCTTAAGCTTTAAGCCAATGGATGAAGTCGAAGGTTTAATGGCAGAAATGGAAAACGGTCGCAATCCACAAGAAATCAAACGTACCTTAGCCGAAGAGCTCATCGAGCGTTTCCATGATGCTGATGCCGCTGCCAATGCACACAAATCAGCGGGTAATGTGTTGGCTGATGGTGAATTGCCAGTTGATTTACCAGAAGTAATGCTTGATTTAGAAGGTCAAGATGCATTATTTATCACTCAGATATTGAACCAAGCCAAGCTCGCTAAAAACAATTCAGCAGCCAAAGACATGGTCAAACGCGGCGCTGTCAAAGTCGATGGCGAAGTTGTTGATGGTGGCTTTAGTCTAACCTCAGGTCAGACGGTCGTGATTCAAGCTGGCAAGAAAGGCTATGCGAAAGTGACGGTGGGTTAAATTAAAATAACACATTTACAAACTTGAGCTATAAATAAAGATATAATATT
>NZ_JBQSXG010000144.1:0-7130 GCF_052378005.1 Psychrobacter sp. AOP31-B2-9 | reverse complement strand
GAGCATAAAAAACCCCTGCTACTGTTTTACTAAATAGTAGCAGGGGTTAATACATGAGCCAATAGGATGATACTTTATTACTCAGGATGAAACTATATTACTTAGTATGCATCTTTATTACTCTAGTACAATTTCTGTCATTTTTTAAGCTAAATTATTCTACCGTGACACTCTTGGCCAGATTTCTGGGCTGATCGACATCCGTACCACGCATGACGGCGACATGGTAGGACAGCAGCTGTACAGGGATGCTATAAACAATAGGGGCTAACGTCTCACAGACATCGGGCACGTAGACGACATGTAAGCGATCTTCTGCAACCATCTTGCTTGATTCACCAGCGAATACAAACAACTCACCATGGCGGGCATGAACCTCTTGCATGTTGGCTTTGAGCTTGTCATACATGCTGTCTTTTGGTGCCAGCACGACGATGGGCATGTCTTTATCGACGAGTGCTAATGGACCGTGTTTGAGCTCACCGGCAGCATAGCCTTCGGCATGAATGTAAGAAATTTCTTTAAGCTTGAGTGCGCCTTCTAGTGCAATAGGGAACTGTAATCCGCGACCTAAGAACAGGCAGCTTTTTTTGTCCTCAAAGCGCTCACTCATGGTATTGATTGAGGCATCAAGGTTCAAGCTGGCATGTAGCTGACCAGGTAGTCGTTGTATCTCTGCAAGCATCGTGCTCAAACGCTCACCAGTCATGCGCTGCTGTACGTCACCAACTTTGAGCACTAATAGCATTAGAGCAATAAGCTGCGCAGTAAAGGCTTTGGTCGAAGCGACACCGATTTCGGGTCCTGCGAGCGTCGGTAAAAAGATATCTGTTTCGCGTACCAGTGATGAGGTAGGGACGTTACACAATGCTAAGCTGACCAGACCTGTTGGCGTATGCTTTTGAATATCACGGAGCGCAGACAGGGTGTCAGCCGTTTCACCAGATTGAGAAATACAGATAACTAATGTGTTATCAACCACGACTGGGTTGCGATAACGGAACTCACTCGCGACTTCAACTGAACAAGGAATACGGTTTAGGCTCTCAAACCAGTATTTTGCGACCAGCCCTGAGTGATAGCTGGTGCCACAAGCGATAACTTGTACATTACGAACACCCGATAGCTGCGCTTCGTGACGCTGCAAAAAATCATCGCGTAACTTAGAGGTTTCACTCTTGTCGACGGCCATCTCAATCGTACGAGCGACGGCATCTGGCTGCTCATAGATTTCCTTGAGCATATAATGCTTAAATTCACCTTTATCGGCATTGTGTTGTGCCGCATCAATTTCATGAACTTGTCGTTTGACCTCGACACCATCAGCATAAACTTGAATCGTTTTGCGAGTTAGTCTGGCGATATCACCTTCTTCTAAATACATAAAACGGTTGGTAACTGGCAACAGTGCCAACTGATCTGATGCGATGAAGTTTTCGCCGATACCCACACCGATCACTAGCGGTGAGCCCAGGCGCACCGTAATCAGCTCATCTGGACAGTCAATATGTACGACACCAAGGGCAAATGCACCATGTAATAACGGAATAACCTTGCGCACAGCCTCTAATAGATCTGATGTGTCTTGATAAATGTCATTAATGAGATGCGCAACCACCTCGGTATCTGTCTGTGAGGTAAACTCATAGCCTTTCGCGATGAGATCTTCTTTGAGTTCAGCATAGTTTTCGACGATACCGTTATGTACGACAGCGACTTTACCTGAGATGTGTGGATGGGCATTACGCTGCGCAGGTTCGCCATGAGTTGCCCAGCGAGTATGAGCAATACCGATATGACCGTCGAAAAACTCAGGGTTTACGGCGACTGCATTGACCAATTCTTGTACCTTACCGACTTGGCGTTCACGATGTAGCTCACCATTACGGATGACAGTCAAGCCCGCAGAATCATAGCCTCTGTATTCCAGACGTTTAAGACCTTCGAGTAAGATGTTGGCGATATTACGTTCAGCAACTGCCCCTACAATTCCGCACATGGCTATTCCTTAAGTTTGATTTTTGATGTTTTTAGGTGTTTTTAGATTGTCACTTTTCTATATATAGCTGCTGTATCCATCAATAATATGGTTGACTGGTAAGCCATTCACTTTATAGCGCTATAAATATAATTAAGCAGCACCACAAAAATTGTCGCGCTGCTTAAGTGTGTTCAAGAATACGATGATTGACCTAATTTTTAACAAAGCGACTATTTTTTAGTAGGTCGTTGAAAGTCATTTTTCTGCGTTTGCCGAGCGCGACCAAAAGCCAATGCGCTAGCATCCACGTTTTTAGTAATGACAGAGCCAGCTGCAACCGTCGCTGTATCACCAATCGTCACTGGCGCTACCAAGCTGGCATTTGAGCCGATAAAGGCATTGTCTTCAATGGTGGTTTGCGACTTGTTGGCACCATCATAATTACAAGTAATCACGCCAGCACCTATATTGACACCCGTTCCGACGGTGGCATCGCCGACGTAGCTTAAGTGGTTTACCTTGCTACCGTGACCGATGGTTGATTTTTTGATTTCGACAAAATTACCAATTTTACTGTTATCAGACAATACGGTCTCAGGACGCAGGTGGGCAAATGGGCCAATATCGACACCAGCACCGACCTCGGCATGATCAATAACGCAGTATGGCTTGATATAGCAGGCATTGCCCAGCTGTGAGTGTTTAATAACACAGCCTGCCTCAATATAGACATTGTCTCCCAAGGTGCAGTCACCCTCGAATACGACGCCAACATCGATAAACACGTCTTGACCTGCCGTTAGCGTACCACGGATATCGACACGGGTAGGATCGGCGAACTGTACGCCAGCTTCTTGTAAGTCAGCGACTATTTTGCCCTGCCAAGTTCGTTCTAGACTGGCTAGCTGTTGGCGATTATTGACGCCTTCAATCTCAAAGGTATGCTCAGGCTCAATCGCGGCAATCGTAATACCATCAGCGACGGCCATTTTGACAATATCGGTCAGATAGTATTCTTGTTGTGCGTTGTCGTTAGAGAGCTTAGGTAGGTATTTGTGAAGTAGGGCATTATCGACGCAGTAAATACCGCTATTAATTTCTCGAATCTGCTGCTCGTCAGTATCGGCATCTTTTTGTTCAACGATGGCCATGATGTTACCGACGTGATCTCGTTTGATACGACCCAAACCAAATGGATTGTCCACTGTCAACGTCAGCATAGACATACCGTTGGTGTTTGCCGATCTCAAGGCGGCTAACGTCTGAGCACTTACCAAAGGCACATCACCATATAGAATCAAACTTTGTCCGTCTTTTGGCAAGTCAGACAGCGTCACTTTTACCGCATGTCCAGTGCCCAGTTGTTCTGTCTGGGCCACCCAAGTGATGGATGACTGTGAGTATTGGTCAGTAATTTCTGACTTCACTTGCTCGCCGCCAAAACCATGAACGACGATGGTCTCATCAACCGTCATTTTATGACAAGTATCTAGTACATGGCCTAATAACGATTTACCAGCCAATGTCTGAAGCACTTTTGGCTTAGCCGACTGCATACGCGTGCCTTTACCGGCAGCGAGGATGATTACAGAGAGAGGAGAAGTCATAATAACCTTATAAATGTAACAAATTATAATACCTGAGTATAACGCAAATATTTGTTCAGAAAAATACGGTAATGTGCAGGCTTTGTAAATTATATTCAATAATTAGCATATAAGGTAGTAAAAGTACATATAAACCCAAAAAATCTGTCAGATTTATACCTTATGTCTATTAGGACATCTCCTAAACATACTGTATTTTCATTAAAAAGGTAGGATAAGCATCACAAGCACCCACACGATCGCCGCCATAATACCAGCGATAATATCGTCGAGCATGATACCCAGACCACCAGCGACTTTTTTGTCCGCCCAGCCAATTGGTGGCGGTTTGATGATGTCAAAGAACCGGAATAGAACAAAGGCAATCAGGATGGCAATGATAGAAGAGGGTTGTGAGATGTGTTGCCAAAAATTCGTGTCGGCCGCGCCCATATAAGACAAAGGTAGCAGCGTAATCCAGATACCCGCCCATTCATCCCAAACGATATGCGGGTTATCATGCCCGCCCATCAGATCCGATGTGCGACCGCATATCTCGTTACCAACCAGACAGGACAGAATGGTAATAATTAGGAATGGCACGAAGCCCAGGCTTAGCAGTGGTATGGCGGCGATTAAGCCACCAACGGTTCCCCAAGTACCAGGAGCACGGCGGGGTAGACCACTGCCCAAACCAAGCCCAAGCCAATAGACCACACGGTCAATCGAGGTGGCGTTTTCTGGTAGCGGTGGGCAATCATTGGCTTTACGAATATCGGGTTTAGAGAGATCGTGATCAGTCATGGGTCAACCTGCAAAATGTTGGTAACCAGTAAGATTGGGCCATGTGGTAAATGGTGCTGGATTTATTGGCGTAATAGGCTGCCCTTGATAATAAAGCGTAGGACGTAAAGGAGTCGCACTGCCTGCCTGATTGGATAGAGCCGTGTTGGATAGCGAAGTATCAGGCAGCGCAACCACTTCACCGATACAAGTCACTAGCGTGTCGCTGCTATTGATAGGTGGCGTGATATGAGGCGGCAAGGTAAATGCCAATTCGTAATCATCACCGCCTGTTAATTGGCATAGCACGCGCTCAGATAAATCAATGGTAGCGAGTGAGTGACTGGCTGGCAAGTGCTCTACGTTTAGGCGTATGCCGACCGCGCTTTGTTGACATATATGCCCTAAATCTTGATACAAACCATCAGAGATATCTATCATCGCTGTTGCGCCCACTTTGGCTAACTCAGCGCCCAAAGTGACACGCGGTGTGGGCATATGTAATCTATGAGCCAGCTCGATACCTTGAGCGTTGTTGGGATGCAATAGCGCATAATTGGCATCACCAAGTGTCCCTGATACATAGACCTTATCACCCACTTGCGCGCCTGAGCGATACACGGCTGGCGTATCTGCGGCTAGCAGTCCTTGCGCACTGACACTCAGCACTAAGTTATCACTGCGTGTGGTGTCGCCACCAATCAACGTCACACCAAATAGCTGGCAGGCATGGAACAGACCTTTGGCAAATTCGGTGAGCCATTTCTCATGGGCAAGTCTATGTGGTAACGCTAATGCCAATAAAATACTATGCGGGGTTGCGCCCATCGCAGCGATGTCTGAGACATTGACAGCGACAGTTTTATAACCAATCGCAAATGCCAATTCGTTGATTTGTTGCCAGTCAGCGCTAAAATGCCGACCTTGAACCAATGTGTCAATACAGCTGACCAAGCGTGCGCCCACAGGCAGTGCTGTCACCGCTGCATCATCACCAATGCCTTTTTCGACATAGTCTGATAATGGCTGCTTGGCCTGCATTTGGACGAATATACGCTCAATCAGCTCAAATTCATTCATAGTTAGTCTTGGTTTTTGGCATCGTCAGCGTTTTTCTTGTTCGCTTTAAAGTTACTGATATTTGCACTGGCTTTACTCGCGCTATTGCGTTTAACACTGGCGTTATTTGCACTGATACGTGGCTTGTTTGAAGCGGTTGGTTTGTCTTCAATTGATTCCAAATCGACACTACTATCTACTTCAGTAGTTGTCTTTACGACAGGTTTAGCAGAGGCTTTTTGTGAAGTGCGTGAGTTGGCTTTGCTGTCTGATGCCACTTCAGTTGCACGTAGTTCAACCGCCATCTTGTCTAATACTGCATTAATCAGTTTATGGGCGTCAGTGGCACCGAAGTGATTATTCAGTTTCATCGCCTCATCTAGAACGACTTTATATGGAATCTCTAAACGGTTTTTAAGCTCGTAAGCACCAATCAACAAAATAGCGTGTTCAACCGTGTCTAACTTATTGATGTCGCGATCCAAATGCTGAGTAATGAGCGCATCTAAATCTTCGATTTGCTCTGGAATATCACGCATCATTTCGTGATAATAGCCAATGTGTACGGTATGCATCGCATTGGTCGCGCGCGTACGGGCTGCGATATCATGGGGGGCATTGGCTTTCCAACCAAGCTTGCCATCTATATCAAAACGGCGATCTGTGACCAACCATTCATATAGGCCTTGCATGGCAAAACGGCGTGCTTTGCGGATAGCAGTGTGACTGGTCTTATAAGAAGACTCATTCATATCGAAGGTTTGATCACCCGCACTGCTGCTCGCTATACGGGTAGCTTCCGCTTGTTGATCATTGGTTTGTGCGGTTTTTGCAGCATTAATGGCGTGTTTGAGTTGGTCGGTCATAAGGGGTCAATACCTGAGTTTTGAGATAGAATGTTAAATAGTGGTCGGCTGGTACGTATTACCAGTCAGTTTTGGAGCTTGGTTTAAATGCTGAAGCTAAGCACTTAAGTTCAGTACTTAAGCTAAATACTTAAATTAAGTGCTGAGGTTAAATATTTAATTTAAGCATTTGAGTTAAACACTTAAGTTAAATATTTAATGTAACTAATCAGGGCTATAGCAATAACCCCAATTAAATTCATAAACAGTATGGTTCTGTATCTGTCTAGTCTGCATCTCTATTTAGAGAGCAACAAAATTACGCGTCATCGATATCATCATCAATATCTAGCTGTGACAGCACGGCAAGCATTTCTATTACCACCATCGCCGCTTCTGAGCCTTTGTTACCAGCTTTGGTACCAGCACGTTCAATCGCTTGCTCGATGCTATCAGTGGTTAATACGCCGTTTGCGACTGGGATATTGTAATCCATCGCGACAGCGCTTAAACCTTTGGCTGATTCGTTTGCAACAAAATCAAAATGCGGCGTGCTACCACGGATAATCGCGCCCAAAGCAACAATGGCATCAAAGCGATCAGACTCAGCAGCGCGCTGGGCAACCAATGGTAATTCAAAGGCACCAGGCACACGAACAACAGTAATATTGCTGCCTAATACGCCATGACGAAGCAATGCATCGATAGCACCATCTACTAATGACTCAACGACAAAACCATTGAAACGACCGACCACGATACCGATACGGACGTCTTTGTTTTGATGTAGGTTGCCATCGATATGGGTCACATCATTGCGCTGCTGTTGTAAATTTGACATAAAAAATCCTTTGCCTAATGGGCTTTTAATATAAA
>NZ_JBQSXG010000143.1:0-7153 GCF_052378005.1 Psychrobacter sp. AOP31-B2-9 | reverse complement strand
TTCACATTAGTTTTTTAATCAACGATCTCAACACTCACTCTGCTGATTGAGTGCTTTTTTTTTTGCTATTATTATCTTAACTTAAATTTTTCTTCAATCTCTTATGTTATATAGCCTAGGGGGCTATATAACACTTGACAGAGCATAACTTGTTGTCATGCTCTTGGTTCGGCTGGGTTCTGAAATCAGGGAACACTCACCCTAAAGGACTCGCAGTTGAAAAACTGCAAATCCTTTAGTGTTGTTACCTTGACGGTGCTTACTCATGCCCTCGGCACGACTTGGGACACTCATCAGGAGGTCATCACTGTATCAAGCTGACCCTGTTAAGATTACGGTTGATAGCACCGCCTAGACACGCTCTTAACCGCTATACGCTTTCTAATGCTAGCAAGGGCATATACACCCAATGTACCGCTTCGAAAGACAATATAACCACTCATTGCGTTGCTCAATATGTCTAGAACCCCCTGTCGAGAGCTTACTGTCACCCATGAAATGCAGTCGTCACTGATGCCTGCCACCCATTACAAGGGAACAGTTACAAGGCATTGATTGGTGGAAGGTAACGAGCAAATAAATTGTAAAACCACGGTTTTGTTTTGTAAGAAATGGGTTTTAAAATCGCTAAAAGAGGTAATTTGATTGCAAAATAGCCTAGTTTTGAATTAGAATATGCCCTAATGGGCTTAATTGCTGGTCAAATAACGCAGTCTGTGTGCTTATTTGGTCGTTACAGTGTGTTCCACCACGCTGTAACCGTTAATGAACATTAAACGATAAACGTCCCTATTACGTCAAGTGATAGGGGCGTTTATTTTTTGTGCCATTTAATCCTACTCTATTTGAGATAGGATTAGTCGGTCTTTTTCACCTGTCTTAGCCAACTCTTGACCCAATAACTGCAAGGCGTTAGCCAAATAGTTCTGAATGACTGCCTAGCCTTACCAGTTGTAAAATATCATCGTCTTTCTTTAAGTATATTAATACTACGTCAGGTTTAATGTGACAGTCTCTAAAATCCTTCCACTCGCCTACTAAAGCATGGTCGCTATACTTTTCAGGTAAGGGTAAATCTTTGCATAAGCAATTTATAGCTTCAGCCCATTCAGGTGTCATCAAATGGGTAATTAACTTTTTCGCATCTCTTTTAAACTTGTTCTCTGTAACTATCTTTCGCATCATTTGGCTCTTCTAGTGTTCTGAGAAGCTCGTCAGGCGTATAACTTTCTGTAAAATCTGTTCTGTTCAGAGCTTCACGCATAGCCTTCTGAGTTTCCATGTTAGGTTCAACCCAGTCAAAAGACAAAGGCACTTTTCGAGTTTTAACGATTTGGTTTGCTAGTAACTTAAAAACTTGAGGCGTAGTCAACCCGTAGCTAGCTAGGACATTATCTAACTGTTTTTTAGTATCTGTATCCAAACGCATATTAAAATTCTTTGTAGACATTTTATTAACCTTCTATTATTTTTAGTAAAGAATATGTAAGACTAAATCTTTACAATAGTGATTGTATCATATGTTCTTGGTTAGGTGAATTTATTTTAGCGTTCAAATTCTGCTAGGCTCGCACTCTGCTTGCTGTACGTGCCCCTTATAATTCTATTAACCCCCTTGTATCCGTTGATACAAGGGGGTTTTCTATAAAAATGGTGTTATGTCTATAAGCATTATGATCTCCACTATCGTGGAAAAAATATCTAAAATCAGAGATAATATTTCTATCTTTTTCATGTGTAAGTCCTTTCATAGTTTAAGTTTTTTGATAGATCAACAAAACGTTGATTTGATTTTTAGACCCGCTTCATATGTCTTGTAAACATTATGATCGTAATCCACGCGACTGATTAGATGATGCGGTTCAGGTAGGCCTATTATCGAAATGTGCTGTAAGCTCTGCATCACCAATTCAGGTGTATATGCGCTATCCACCGTATCTTTTGTTATCAATACTTTAGATGTTACTAAAACAGCTCTTAGTTCTATATAAAACTGCTCTGATATATCTACGACTATTATGGATGCTAAAAAACAGGCGTCTCGAGGGGTGTTCCATTAACAACTGATGACGCACTTTCAAGGTTGTTAGGACAAAAAAAGACCTTCAGGTAGCCTGAAGGTCTTTTTAGTTTGATAAGATTTTTAGCTATTTCGGCTCATTTATGCCGGCGATTTCCACCCCAATTTCCATTTACCATAATCCACCTTTATGCGAACAATGACACTCTATGTCGTGCTAAACGCGCATGTTTTGGGCTTATTTTTGCTACGTTCTACAGTCTCACATAACGCCACGTTTTTAGCCCCATTTCTTCTGCCCACAACTTAGCAGTTGCTTTGTCACCTGCTATTGGCACCATGTTCAAATCTAGCACCTCACTCAGTGAATAAGTGGTACTACTCACCGTTTTATAAACTTATGTCCATCTATCATGTTAGAATTTATGTCTTAGGTATATTTAGGACGATACTATGGCAGCTTATATCACCGTAGGCGCGACGACAACTCATGGCGGTAAGGTGATTAGTGGCTCACCACACACGACTCACAACGGTATTCCCATATCGCGTAAAGGCGATAAAGTCATCTGTAAGAAATGTAAAAAGGTGACGACTATTTTGACAGGGGATGCCTCGTTTATCATTGATGGCGCACCGATTGCCCGTGCCGGTGATGTGACCAGCTGCGGTGCTAAGCTCATTGCGGTTCAGCAGTCGTTCTGTGAATCTGGTTTTGAGGTGATGGGCGTTGAGCAACCAGCGCCTATACAGTTTCCTAAATCTGATCCAGAAGCTGTGTTCTCTAGCTTAAAAGCGTCTGATGAAAGCTCTGAGATGGAAATATCTGATGATGATTTGTTGGTCTGGGTTGAAGTGTCTACTGAACAAGCATTGAAAGATGGTGGACTTTGGGCAGGTCCTAGTACAGGTGAAAGTAAATTAGATACAAGTAAGTTTTACCTTGGAGGAGATAAAGACTTACAAAAGGCTTTTGATGAGATTTTATCTACTTCACATGGTCGATATATAGTATCAGTAATACAGAATGACGATAGAATTCTTGCCGTTACCTTGGGAAAGGGTAATGGTGTATTTGGTAAAACCATACCATCAATGACATCTCAAGTTATTAACAAACCTAAGCGGTGGGAAATTTGGAAACCAACAGAAAGAGTAGATAAGATTATCATGGAAGTAGAGATTAATATGCAGGATAAAGATCCTTACTTTGTACGTGCGGATCGTGCGGATGGTAAAGGTGTTTATAAACCTAACTTAACAGAGGTTCTTGCACATGAACTTGGACACATAAAAAACTATAGCACCCACGGTAAACTTTTCTATAACCATCTATCAATAGTTCATCAAAATACTATTATGAGGCAGTTATACAAAAACTCTACTGCTCGTCATCCAAACAAAGAACATGGAGGAGGTTTTGGTAATTAGATCACTTATACCGCTTTTGTTTTTTTGCTTAGCAGCGGCTTGTAGCAGTGAAGTAGAACAACCATTCAGTTTGGATTATCTATACAGTGCAGATCCTACAGCTGATGCTCTGAAAGCTATTTCGAAGGGTGATTTACACGTTTATGCCACTTACAGTGGTGGTCCCTACACTCCCGAAATAAAACGAGGGTGCGTTAGCGATGAAAATATTGTTCCAATAATAGGAACGTCACATGGATATGAAACTTATAAGCAGCATCAATTCAATACTTCAGCGGATTTATACGCTAAATATTATAATTTTCAACTTAAAGCTTATCTCATTAGAAACGGAGATAAATGTTTGAGCTGGACAGACTAGGGTTAATTTAGATTGAACGCTTGCTGATACACTCATCAAACATAATCACTCTATAGGAATAATTACAATCTTTGTCATGTTAAAAGGGCTGATATTAGCAGTAATTTCAGGTCAAAAGTTAGCCAAGATCAGGCAGTCTTTTTCGCCTGTTCTGGCTAACTTTTGATCCAACAACCGCAGGGCGTTAGCTCAACCGTCAATCTGTCATAGTTAAAGCATGACAACTAGTGGTCTGCCATAGTTAGTCATCATCATGGCTTTTGTGATTGTCCAAAAACGCTTGTTCTTCTTGGGTTAAAGCCTTACCTAGCCGCTGTCTCTGCTTAACAATATCTAAAAAAGCATCGTCCATATAGCCGTTTTTAGGGTCGTTACCGTATTCTTGGAAGTTTTCGATAGAATCTGAAATAGACATTTTGAACCTCTCTTAGTTATTTTATTTCTAAGTGTGGCGCTTGTGAGCGTCTTATTTTCTGCTCCACTCTCTTTTGTATGCCCTTGCCCCAGTTGGTTGCTCTTGACGCTACTAGCTGTCTGAAGTCCTCGTCCTCGCTCATTTGTATGGCGTTCAGGGCTGACTGGTCTATCCAGTCCAGCGTCAATTTACTTGGTTCTCTCTTCTCGCTCATAGTCATGTCCCCTGTGTTAGTAATTAATATCCCTATCATTGCCCCTATCGGCTTGCTGCACCTCTCTATCTTGCCGTCTTTGTGCTAACTCGGCTTGCCGTTGCTGTAGCTCTTGCTGTTCTTGCTGTTGGTCGTATGAGTTAACGTCCTTTTGTATCTCGTATAGCTTGTCATATTTATCAGGGAATGCTTTGTAATAAAGCGTTCTAGCCATTTCTTTATGCTCTGGGGTAATTCCTTTTTCCTGTTTGGTGTCATGTGCTGTTTTGAGATTGTTATATTGCTCTAGATTCTTATCTAAATCTTGCTTCCATGCTTTTGTTTTAAAGGGATTCAGGGGTTTGTTATCCCTTAATTTATTAATTTCTTGCAGCATTGGCTTAGCTTTCTCCCTTAGCTCCTTCAGCTCATGCTTGTGCATCTCTTCAGCTTTTTCACTCATTCCCCTATCGAAGTCCTGTAGCAGTTGGCGCTTACGGTCTATCTCTTGGGCTGTATTTGGCTCTATTTGCGGCTTTGGCGGTGGCGATGGGGTGTTGGTAGCTTGTAAGGCTTTGGCTGCTTGTTGCTTGGCTCTGAGTGCGTCCATGCCCTTCTGAAACTCTAGAGCTTCTTTTTGTTCTTCCCTCTTGTTGATATCGATGCGAATTTCTAGCGCTAAACCCTTTATTTTTAGATTACCGGCGTTGATAGCTCGGTTAATGTCGCCCCTGTCTGTTTCCAGTCCTCTGCGCTCCATTGCTGACGCTTTCCACCCTAGTTTTTGCGTAGGTAGCTGCTCGATGCCACGTTCGGCATAGCTGCGGTGATCGATGCGCTCATTAAAGCCGTTATACTCTAGGGCTTGGTTGGCTATCTTCGCCCATTCTGCCCTAAGCTCTTTTATCTCGATGCTTGTTGCGCCTAGCCCTAGCGTCTTACGTTTAGTATTTGATAGCTCGATGGTCGCTTTGTCGCCAAACTCAACTTGACCATCAGCTGACAAGCTGACTTCTCTTGTCGTGGTCATAATGTGAGCATGATAATTTTTATTACTGCCCTCTTCATCGGGAGCATGAATGGCTACGTCAACTGCAACGCCATATTTTTTAGATAGCATTTTTCCAAAATCTAAAGCGGTTTGAGTGCCTGAAAAATCTTTTGCGTGATGCTCCGCAAACTCTTTTCGTAATTGGTAATCAGTCAGTAGCTCAGTACTTCGTCTTTCATCATCGCTTAATTGTTCTGGGTACTCGGGCATCAATTCACTAGGAATGGCAACTATCCACTCTCTAGCCGTTCTAGCATCTTTTCGCTTCTCGGCTTGTTCCGCTAAATTCCATAATTCACTTCTATCAATTTCGTTATCGTCTTTATCAAAAACAGTGGCAAGAAGAACGCCCCCACGCTTACTATAATCATGGGTAAGCCCTGTTCGCTCGTCCTTGATTTCGACACCAGCACGATAAGCAGCCGATGCCGTGGCACTTCTGCCACTGCTACGACTGATCGGCTTGGTGGTGGCGTGATAGATTGCCATTAGGGATGTATCTCATTTTTTAGGGTGAACATAATGCCTAATAACAGCCGTTCTTCAATCTCGGTGAGGGCATTTAAACCGTAGTCATTCGTCTTTAATATGACCGCTTGTTGGTCTGCGGTTAGATCAACCGTGATCGGTTCACTGGTTGCAAGCTCTTTGTACTTCTCAAAACTTGAGGCTTCAAATAGACTCATTATTCTTATTCCTTTTTTTGAAATTTGGTCATTTTGGCTTTTGCTCCGCAGGACGCTCTTAGGACTTGTCAAAACCATGAAACGAAGTGTAAGGGTTAGACAAGTCGTAAGTGCGCACTTACCTAAAAAGACAGCCAAGTGAAACAACTCCAATTCACTGTTATACTAACACGGACCATAAATTTTTCTAGGTGAGATTATGCCAACGATAGAACAAAAGATAGCCCGCAAACAAGACGAGCTGAACCGATTGAAGACCAGACAAAGAAAATTAGAGACAGGTCAAAAAGTCATCATCGGTGGCATGATGTTATCAATGGCTGAGGATGACCCACAGATAGCCGAGCAACTGCTGAAATGGATTGATGGCAATATCACACGCAAAACAGATTTAGACCGCTTAGAGGACGTTATAACAGAATTAAGAAGCGATTTTGAGAGGGGTTTTAATCATGGCGTATGATTATTTTATTTCGACAAGTGGAAATAATGACAAGGTGAAAATTCCACAATGGATTAGTGAACGTGACAATAGGATGGAATCTTATATCTCTGCTGGTGAGGTGGACTATCGAGGTAAATTCACTTGCGATGAATTGATCCAACTGGCCAATCACTATGCTGACATTTGGGGGGATACTATGAATAGCTTTCATGCAGACCTTCAAAACAAAGGCTTGGCGTACATAAAAAATGCGGATACAGATCAATTCACGCTATCAGCAATCTACTGGTCATCAGGTGATGACTAGCAAGTACAACATACTTCTTTTCATGTTTTAGTTGAAATATTATTTGTTGTTTTTCAACTAAAATATAATTCCTTCAAGTTAGAATTTTTTCGGCTACAGCCCTTTATTTTCGAGGATTCAGGGTTATAAAAAAACATATATTTTCGATGTTTTTGTTAAAATATAATTTGTTTTAGTTCAAATAAAATAAGTTCATTTTAAGCTGTAGCCCTTTATTTTTAAGGGTTGAGACTAATATTTTCTT
>NZ_JBQSXG010000142.1:0-7194 GCF_052378005.1 Psychrobacter sp. AOP31-B2-9 | reverse complement strand
CGTGCATATTTGTGTTGTCATAAGCAATCATCGTGTCATGCATGATATCGCCTGCTATGACGACGATATCAGGATTTTGTGCATCAACTATAGCTACCAACTTATCTATTTGTTGATTACCAAACCATCTTCCCCAATTTATCTATTTGTTGATTACCAAACCATCTTCCCCAATGAGTATCAGACACTAATGCTATAGTCATAGGCTTATTCAGCGGCTTATCTGTCGTCACTGTCAAACGATGTACCACAGGCGAGTAAGCATTAAATACAGCCAAGCTGACAATAGCTACATAAGCCGTAAGCGCAAACACACGTATCAGCTTAGGACGCGACTGACACTTTAATAATTTATTAAAAAAGAGTGATAATACAGCAGTGGCTATACCTGCATAGAACATAAAGCCTTGTAAAATATTGATAACTAAATAAACGTTAAAACGCTCGCCCCAAAAATCGCTTAGACCATAAATGAGAAAAACATTATTAACGATAAAAACGCTTATAGCCAAAATAATCTTTCTACTCTGCCGATTTGGTTTGATAAACCAGCAAAGCAAAATACAAGTCATAAAGGAAAGTAATTGAGTGAAAACAATGAAGTACCACATAGTAAAATCTACTCAGATAGAATGAGATTATCTTACGATAAAAATAGCTTGTTTTTGGTGCTTAGCCCATATTCCATCAATATTCCATAGCTTTTACACGAATATCCGTTAAATAAAATCGTATGATTTATCATCAGAATCTTGCAGACAATAATAAAGGTGAAAAATGAATAAACGCTGGGGTTTTTGGACACTTTGGGTTTGTATCAGTGCCATCGCGGGCTTTGTATGGGGAGTTGCATTAAACGGTAATTCTTGGTTATCTATAGGCGGTATGGTGGCAGGCATAGGCTGCTTTATTGTGTTTTATACATTGCTTGATGATTTTGCACGCAAACACCAATTGCATCGGTTTATAGCAGCGTTACAGACAGGCGTCTATATAAAAGCAGGGTTACAGGTTCTAAATCTGGCCATGCCTATTGCTCCTTTTATATCACCAGAGATTTTGGCAGGGATAGCTGCTAGCTATATTGCTGAACTGTTAGGCTTGGATTATCACCAACCTTTTTTATCAAGCTTGGTTATGACGTTAATAACAGGCGCTTTACTGTCATTATGCGTCGGGGTTATCAGCCTTATCGTGCTTTTGGTATCAAATAAGAAAGCACGTACTATAATCGACCCACTATAAAATAAATACAGCGATACGGGTTACATTTTGCACTGCCTTAGCGTTTATCTGGTGCTATTTTACAGACGCCATTTTCACACGCTTGCACGACTGCTGTACCATATATCATCTTGGTCACCCAGTTTGGAATTCTATAACGATTGCGAGCGACATATGGATAGCCAAAGTTACCCAGTTGCTTGATCACTGGCAAAAACAACAACGGTGACCACTTAACGCCACCCGTTTTGTATAAAAGTCTTACGGCATCCATATGTGTGTACCAATTGCCATAGCTGTCTTTTATGCACATATAGGTCATCGCATCCTCACAGCTGAATCCTGCTACCGCTAACTCATCCAGTCCATCCACTACAGGAACTAAGCGTATCTTTTCCGGTTGACGTTTTTTCATATTATGCGCCTCGGTGCTGCATATCACGCAGGCATCATCGTAGTACATCGTGATGGATAAACTCGCCTGCTCTCTATAGCTGTTGATATGGTTTTGGATAATCATGTTAAAACTCCTTTATAAGTGATACATCAGCATCAAGGCTATTAACTTTTTCGGTCGTGTTAACTACTGAATACTTATTGACTGGTGCTAATAAGGGGATGACAGGCTGCTGCGTCCATTGCGGGGCTGCGGTATCTAAGCGCTTAGCCAGTATCGGTAAGTGATTGGTCGGCACCGCTGGAAATAGATGGTGCTCAATGTGATAGAGCAAATTAAACGTCAGTAGATTGATGAGCGGTTGGCGCTCACTGCGAGCATATACCACCTCATCGCAACCATGATGTACGCTCCATACCGCAAAAAATCCCACCATGGTATTGGCCAATATCATCACCAACACGTGATAAATCAACACTGGATACATCGTGATAAAAGCAGTGGCAATTACTGCGAAAATGAGCAACATATCAATGCCGACCAGCATACGATTACGGCGGCTACCATGCGTCAATCCAAACCACTGAATCGCAATCGAGAACAACCCGCCACCTAATATCGCCTTATACCATGGCAAGCGTGCCCAGTTACCCTCAACATCACTGTCGCCAAGCGGATCTCGATGATGGTTGAGATGAGTATGCCGAATAGCATGTGTGCTACAGAGCATTGTGATACTGAGAAAAAACAGCATGAGCTCGGTGGCAACTCTCCCTACTCCTAGCGTTCGATGATAACAATCATGCGCTTGTCTTAGTGCGGCAGTAAAAAAGAAAAATGTCGCCACAAGTGCAAGTAACCACCACCCTTGCCATGCGCTCCACCATGACAATAATAGAAAAGGTAATGATAAAAAAATATTATAAACAGTCTCTCTCAGACTAAGTTGACGCAAATCTTGCCATTTAATACTGGCTAACGAAGGATGACGCATGATGTTCTCCTTGCTTGATGATAAGTAGTAGCTGTCTTACTAGCGCGACCACTTAATTTAACTTGCTTAGTGTTATTTATTTTACTTCTGTCAAAAGTGAAATAAAAAGACAAATTTTTATTTATACTTAGTATTTATGATCAGTATTCGTGCTTAGGTAATACAACCCATCCTGTGACGATAGCGCTGATCCCGCCTAGGATACTAACAGGCAAAAAGAGTGCTACTATAGCTACACCTGATAATATAATGTTATCTAAAGCGCCAGACGGAAGCCCTGTTGATAATAAAATTATGGCTAGGAATACGATAAAAGTGCTAAGACAACCGATGATAAACAAGGGTAATACTTCATTAGATGAATCAAAGTATATCTGAAAATGGCAGATAACCACTCCTGTGACTAGTGAAGGTAATAAACCAATCAGGCTTCCAAGTATAATAATACTGAATAAGATTGCCACAGCTTGCATCACACCAAAACCAGCAGGTGTTATCGCGCCTGCTATTACACCTATTATAGTAATAGGTAAGCCAATAATTGAGCTACCTATTGCACCGCCTAACAATCCATAAAGCCCTATTACTCTACCGGTTGGGTAGTTTGGTACCGCAACTGTAGCGCCGCTCTCAATAATATCCATACACCCTCCCTTGTTTTATTTAATTTCTGTCAAAAGTGAAATAAATAGATAAATTTTATTCATGTTTAGGTAGTACAAACCAGCCTATTATTACAGCGATTGCACCACCATTACAGCAAAATAGAAAAAGCATCACAGCGACATCTATAAAATCTTTATCTAGAGTAAACAACACCATGTATATAAAAGTGCTTACAAAACCAATTATAAATAATAGTACCGCCTTTTTTATTGAATCAAAATACATCTTAAATAAGCATGCCATAAAGCCAGTTAGTAACGCAGGTAGAAACCCCATTATTCCAACAAGTAACAAAGCTCTAAAAAACCATTCTACTGAACGTTGAAACATAAATGTTTCAATAGAATTCTGTGTAATTAAACTAATAATTACCATAGATAAATCTAAAGCTATTCCGCCAAAAATGCCACCGAGTAACGCATAAAACCCCATTACTCTAAAGTAAGGATAATCAGATTCAGACATAGTTAAAACTGAACCTCCTATATTTCGCTCTTCTTTTTTCTTTAAAGATACGACTATTTGCTTATCAGTTTTTAGCTTATCAACAGTGGCGTTGCTATTAGTCTTACTCATAAAGACCTCTATTTTGTTTCACATGAAACTTATTAAGTATTTTCAATTTAAAACCTTATACTTATCTAAAAGTTATCAAAGTTTTGCAATGTCTTTTCTTTCGATAGTAGTAATTTACCTAGAATCATACTACTAAGTCCTCCCAGCAGCCCCATACCTCCTGTGAATGAGAATAGCTGTAAAGAAAAACTGTCCATCAGAAACCATTCGAATATATAGTAATTAAGCAGCACAACTGATACAGCGTAAGTGGAACTGACTAAAAAGCCCATTAAAAATAACTTACAGTAATCTTCAGCACCTTGTATTTTCATTTCATTTTTGACTACCCAAACCCCTGTAATTATAGAAGGTATTAGACCAAACACAGCACCAAGTACTATCGATGAAACAATAAATATTAATAATAACTCTATTCCTGGATAATCAAATATAAATAACGTACCAACCATTAGACCACCAGTGCTACCACCTAGTAGGCTATAGCCCCATCCCACTCGATTAAATGGATAAGATGATTCTTTGATCTCGTTCGTTAGACTTGTCATGATATTTTCTACTAATGAGCCTAAAAAAATGTTTCACATGAAACAGTTACCTAGTCATTTATGACTTCTGCTCTGTTAACGCTTGCTTTAGCGTTGGCTGCTGAAACTCATAACCTGCGTCCTGTAATACTTGCGGCAATACTTTTTGACCATCAATTAATAGCATCGACATCTCACCAAACATCAGCTTGAGTAAAAATTTAGGTAAGGTAAAAAAGGTCGGACGATGCAGCCATGCCCCAAGCGTTTTAGTAAAAGTATGATTGTTTACGGGGTTTGGCGACGTGAGGTTATATACAAACCCTGGTGTATCACTGGTAGTCTGCAAGGCGTTATCATGTACAGTATCAGCACCACTATCGTGCTTACCAGTAAGGTGCTGCTCAATGATAAATATCGTCGCCCCTACCCAGTCTTCACGGCTGACCCAACTCATGACCTGCTGACCATCGCCCAACTGACCACCAGCGCCCATTTTAAACGGTGTCAAAAGCTTGCCAACCATGCCACCCTCAGGATGAATCACCACACCAGTTCGTACGATGGCCACAGGTACACCATACCCGGTTGCCGTCAAAGCGAGCTGCTCCCATTGCTCACACAACTGGTGGGCAAAATCTGTTTTGTAGTTGCTACTTTCGGTCAGTGGTGTATCACCTTGTACACCATACCAGCCAATCGCTGAGCCACTGACTAGCAGCTTGGGCTTGATACTGGTACGGGCAATAAACTCCAGTATTGACTCGGTAGGTTTAATACGGCTCGCAAGCAGCTGCTCTTTACGCTCATCACTCCAACGCGTATCAGCAATACCTGCACCGGCTAGGTTCAAAATCATATCAAAGGTATTGTCTGTTTTTGAGAGTTCGTCATAAGTCATCATGTCAATATCATTAGGATGTTCTTGGCTGCTGTCACGTGTCAGCCAAGTAATATGTAATTCTCTATCAGCCGTTTGATAACGTTTCTGAATCTCTTTGCTGAACGCACTACCCAAAAACCCTGAACCGCCACTAATTAGAATATTCATGCCCTACTCCCTAATGTGTATTATTTTTCAGTAAAACTTAACCCGTTATAGTTATCGTCTTCTTTTTTAGCCTTTATATCAAAATGACTTTTACATACTTTTGGTAAAGCAATAAGGCTAGCAATCGCTGAGTTGATGCCACCAAACAATCCTATAGCCATCATGAATGTGAATAATACACCCACTTCTATCAATGAGTTTATGCCTAAATACAAAACGATTGCACCCATATAACATGCTGAAGTTATAAAACCAGTTAAGAATGTCGTTCTTATACTTTTACGATCACCGCGCCATACCTTTTGACTAGCAACGATAACACCTGTTAATAAAGCAGGGATAAAACCAAGTAAGCCGACGTACAGTAATGGCTGGTAACCAATTTGAGCAAAATCAGCATCTCTAAAGATGAATAATAAAAACAGCTGCGCTACCATTCCACCAACCAAGCTACCAAGCCCTGCAAACAAAATAATCACTTGTAGATAAGGATACGCACCTAAACTATTATTCGTTTTCATTCTATTTATCTCATTAACAGTCATCGTTAATTTAGTATAAATATGGCGTTGGCAAAGCCAATGAAATTACTATGGATAATTGATGGATAGTGATTTGTCTTATTTAAACGCACCTCTTATTTTTGCTTTTGGCAATGCTGACATGCCTACCCATTCTACTAAGCAAAATGCTTACGAATAGGACATTCACTGTCATTACTATTTTGATTTTTATCTTTTAACTTACTCGCATAATTATTTATAGATTCTATGACAGCCGTCATATTTGGCAATACATGTGCTTTGGTCAGATGCGGCGCTGCTACATCTAAACGCTTGGCAAGCTCAGGTAAATGATTGGACGGCACAGCAGGAAAGAGGTGATGCTCGACGTGATAAAGTAAATTGAAGGTCAGCAAATTAACTACAGGATTGCGCTCAGTTCGAGCGATTGTTTCATCACAATCATGATGCACACCCCACACAGCGATGATGCCCACGCTGGCATTGGCCAACATCATCGTCAGTAAGTGGTATATCAATACTTGAGTCAAGGTTGCAATAGCAGGAACCGCCATAGGAAGCACAGCCAATACCAGCGCCGTGATAATAACAAGGGCAATCAGGCCAAACTCTAACCAAGCGATACGCTGATTGCGGCGACTGCTAAGCCGCAGTCCTTGGCGGTAAATATCCAATCGATATGCTATGCCGCCAAGCATGGCTTGCCACCACGAACCTTTTGCCAAACGGCCTTCGATATCACTGTCACCTAACGGATTGCGGTGATGTTCCATGTGAGTGGCTCGGATACTATGCAAACTGGTCATCAATAGTACACTGAGCAGTAACAATATGCCGGTAACGGTGCGTTTGCTCACGCCCAAGCTATGGTGATAACCATCGTGCGCTTGGCGAAAAGCAGCAGCGAAAAACAAATAAGAAGCGCCACATGCCATCACATACCAAGACTGGCTAGCGAACCACCAAGACAGCAATAAAAATGGATAAGGCAAAATGAGGTTATAAGCAGTTTGAGCACGCGTTAGTTGGCGCAAATCCTGCCACTCAACTGAGGCCATTGCATTTTTAATGGATTGCTCTTTATTAGCGTGTGTCTTATTTGCATTCATTTTACGCACCCATTTGTCGTTACTGTTTCTTATTGCTGCGATTCTTACTAAAACTCGTATCGCTTGATCTTGACTAGCTTTTATATTTATTACATAAATTTCTGTCTAAACAGAAATTTTCACTTA